>CAITLX010000241.1 GCA_903893335.1 uncultured delta proteobacterium
CGAACTCGCGCGCGCCGTCGCAGCGCTCTCACCAAACGACTTCGTGCCCGGAACGAGGGATCGGGTCGAAGCGGGCTTGAAAGCGCTGCTCATCGCGCATCGCGGCGACAGCGCGAGGATGCTCGCCGAGCCCCAGATCCTCATCGACGAGCTGCCCGCGTCCCCCGCGAAGGGCGGCCGCAAGAACCCCAAGCGCGCCGCGGTCGAAGCTCGGCTCGACACACCGGAGGCGCGAGAGGCCATCGCGACGCTCGGCACGCTCTTCGAGGAGCGGGTGAACAGGCTCCATCCGAACGGCGACGGCGACGACCTCGTGGAGTCCGCGGAGGTCCCGATCGCCGCAGACCCGGGCGCCGGCACGACGATCTCGCTCGGCGCGCTGACCTCGCCCGCGAGCGGCAGCATCGACGCGCTGGTGCGGCACAGGGGCCCCGGGCCCGAAACCTCGGGCTACATCGTCCTCGACCACAAGACGGGCTCGAAGCCGAGCCAGTCTGCCGCGCTCACCTCGCTCGTGTCGCCCCAGCTCGCGTTCTACGCGCTCGCCGCACAGCAGGGGCTCGCGCGCCCGAAGGGTGAGCCTGCCCCGCCGAAGCTGCCGGTGCTCGCGGTCATGGTCGATGCGACGAGCAAGGCGGACGAGACCCCGGCTCGCTGGCCCTTCGGCGAGGCCGAGGCCCGTCGAGCGCACGAGGTGTTCGGCGGGGTGCTGCAAATGGCGCGCGAAGGCACCTTCCCGCTGACCCCACATCCTCGCGGCTGCCCTCTGGAGAAGGCGGGGCACTGCGAGTACGCGGAGCTCTGCCGCTACCGCAAGCACGCCCACGAGATCGCTCCCGAAACGACCGACGGAGACGCCGAATGAGCCTCACCCTGATCTCGGCGCCCGCAGGCTCCGGCAAGACGACGAGCCTGGTTCAGCGCTACCTCGAGCTGGTCCGCGACGGGCTGCTCGTCGAGCGCATCGTCGCCATCACCTTCACCCGCCGCGCAGCAGCCGAGTTGGTCGAGCGCATCCGCTCGGTGCTCGATCACGCTGCCGGTGGCCCCCGTCTCGCCGAGAGGGAGGCCCAGCTCTACGCGAAGTTCCTGCCATCCGAGGCACAGGCTCTCGCCGCGCTGCGCGCGCTCGCGAGCGCCCCCGTATCGACGGTCGATTCGTTCGTCATCGCCCTGCTGCAGCGGTTCCAGCTCGACGCCGCCGTACCGCTCGGGGGCGACGCGCGAGCGTGGATCGACGGCGCGCTCGCGCTCGACCCCGCGCCGAAGGGTCGCTTCGAGCTCGCTGCCCGCGAGGAGATCGACCGCCCGAGCGACGACGCGAAGCTGCTGCTCGCCCACGCATCCGTGAGCGACGTCGTCGCGGCGATCGCGAAGCTGGCCGAGGAGCCCTACCTCCGGCGCGCGAGCGCGACCGCCTTCCTGGAGCGAACCGGCGCAGCGTTCGTCGATGCCCTGGGCGACCACGAGAGCAAGGTGGCGAGCCTCGTGCCTGACATCGTGACGAAGCAAGGGAAGCTCGTGGATGCGTCCGTCCGCGGATGGATCGCCAATTCGCGCGCGGCAGCCCCGGACGCGCTCTTCCCCTGGCTCCGCAACTTTGGAGCCGATGCCCCCCCGTGGTTGACGCAGTCGGGCGACGCAGCAGCGAAGGTCGCCATCGCCGCCACCGACATCGCCCTCGACGCAAGCCGATGTCACGAGTTCACCATCGGGGCTGGGTGGAGAGGCGGCGAGGCATCGACAACGAGCGACAGCCTCGCCAAGGCCGCGATCGCGCTGGCGACGAGCGTGCGCGCGCGCGCGCTGACGGCCTCGGCCGCCGAGGGACGACTGGGCTACCGCGAGCTGCTGCTCGCGGCGACAGACCTGTGCACCCGCCGACCTGTCCTGGTCCGAGCGACGTACGACGCGCTGCTCGTCGATGAGGTCCAGGACACGAGCCCGGAGCAGCTTCGGCTGTACCAAGCGATCGCCAACGCAGAGGTCGCGAAGCGCGAGCCGATGCGGGTCGTCTTCGTCGGCGACGTGCGGCAATCGATCTACGGCTTCCGTGACGCCGACCCCGCGGGCTGGAGCGACCTCGAGGCGATCCCCAACGTATCGAAGGTCACGCTCGAGAAGAACTTCCGGAGCCACGCTCGCCTGGTCGCCGTGCAGCGCACCCTCGTCGAGGGGTGGAACCTCCCGAATGGCGACGCGCCGAGCAAGACCCCAGGAGTGGAGCCCCTCGGCGACGTCACCTCCGGGCGCGACGACGCGTGGGACACCGACGAGGGCGTCGCCGTCTTCGTCTGGGCGACGACCGCGACGGACCGACTCGACGACGCGACCGTCGTGCGGTTCGCGGAGCGCTTGCTGGCTCGGCGCGCGAAGCTCGCCGCGCGATCGCCGGAGACCGTCGAGACCGCCGCCGTGCTCACCGCTTCGTGGGCGAAGGCGTTGGCTGCCGTGCTGCGCCTGCGCTCGCTCGGCGTGCAAGCGCGCGTCGTGGGCGCGCGCGAGTTGCTCGAGTCGCGCGTCGCGACCGACGTCCGCCTCTGGCTGCGCGTCCTGCTCGACCCTTCGGACACGGTCGCGCTGGTAGGCGTGCTGAAGCACCCGACGGTGGGCGTCAGCGACGCGGGGCTCGCGGCGCTCGCGAAGGTCGGGCTGGGCCGCGCACTCTTCGCCGAGGAGTCGCTCGCCGCCCTCGCCAGATCGGACGGAAACACCGCGGCGCTCACGCGCGTTCGGGAGACGTTCGGACGCGCGATGGCCGACGTCGGGCGCGTGCCCACGGCCGATGTCCTCGAGCGGCTCGTGTCGGCGCACCATTGGCGGCCGGTCATCCACGCAGGCCCCGAGGGTGACGCCGGGCGTGCCGTCGCGGAGCTCGACGTGCTGCTCGATGTGGTGCGGCAAGTCGAAGCAGACGGGATCGATCCCGCCCGCGTGCTCGAACGCCTGACGCCGGATCGCGAGCGGCAGGACGACCTTCCGCAAGTGCGGGTCCGGGGCGACGCGCAGGTCGTCGAGGTCACGACGGTGTTCCAGGCGAAGGGGCTGGCGTGGAACCACGTCGCCGTCCTCAACCTCACCAAGCGCGGTGGCAGAGGCGAAACTGGCATCGCGAACACCACGCGGCGTCGCGGGCAGGCGTGGGTGACCACGCGGTTCGACCCGGCAGGCGCGATGACGCGGGTGACCGAACCGCTCGGCGCGGTGCTCGCAGAGGCCGCGAAGAACGATGAGACCGACGAGCGCCGACGCCTCCTGTACGTCGCGATCACGCGCGCGAGGGACTCGATCACCGTCGCCCTTCCGCATACTGGTTACGGGCCCGAGGTCAAACCGGCCATCGAGAAGGCGGCGCTCTCCGGCGTCGAGCTCGTCGAGGCCGCGACGCAAACGATCCCGAGCATCATCGCCACCGTGCGCGCGGCGACCGGCGCCGCACATCCCCTCAGGGCGATGTGGGCCGCCGAGCCCCCCGCAATCGTGACGACGAGCCCGACGTCGCTCGAGCGTCAGCTGACGAAGGCCGACCGCGAGGAGCTGCGCGTGCGCTACGGCGCCGCGTGTCGCCTCGAGAAAGGGCCCGCCGTCCCGACGAAGGCCGGTCTCGCGTTGCTCGAAGGCGTCGAGGAGTCGGTCATCGGCGACGTCGTACACGGCTGGCTCGACCGCTGGGGCTTCTCGGGGGAGCCCGACCCCGCCGTGGCGCTCGCCTACCTCGGCGACCGGTGGAGCGTCCCTCCGGGTGCGGAGGGAGCCGCGCTCGCGCAGTGGGTGGTCGCTCTCGGCCTCGCGGTCCGCGACGGCATCCCCGAGCTGACCAGGCTGCTCGGCGAGAGGCGGCGACACGAGTGGCCCGTGCTCGGCATGGTCGATGGACGCATGGTGTCGGGGCGCGCCGACCTCGTCGTCGAGCGCGCCGATGGCTCCCTCGTGGTGCTCGATTTCAAGGCCGGCGGCTCGGTGCCAACCGCGTTCCAGGGCAACCACGGGGTCTCCACGAGCTACGTCGTGCAGCTCGAAGCCTACCGCCGCATCCTCGAGGCCGCCGGCAAGCGCGTCGCCGAGGTGGGGCTCATCTACGTGCGCGGGCTTACATGGGTGAGGTTTGGCCTGAACTGAAACCCACGCGCCGCGGAGCTTGGGATAGGCTGCGGAGCCGCAACTTTCAGGGATTGGACATGGAAACCCCCATCTACAACATTCGCGTTGATGACGACGGCGGGCTCGCGTGCGACCATGAGGACATCACTCTTGGAGATCACCTCGCCCGCGAAGACGAGCTGGGCGTCGTCATCCACCACAACCGCGACGGCGCGTTGCGCGAAATGGCAAGGAATGTCGGCGTCCTTCTTCAGTACCACGAGCGCGCGTTCCTCGAAGGACCGCTCTTTCTCGCACCAATGCGCGGTTCCGACTTTGCCCATCTCGGTGGCAATGCGGAGTCCGTCGTCTCGCGGAACTTCTCCGGCTCACTCATGAGGTTCCGCGACGAGTATGTCGAACCGTCATGGCTGCTGAGCGGATTCCACGCCAAGATCGGCGACGAAACGCGCTATGTCGCAGGCTTACCCGCCTTCTCCGGCATACAGGCCGCGCTCCTCGCGCAGCTCGCGACGCGGTTCGTCGCGCGCGCGTCCGACCAACAGGTGACCGACTTGCTCGCGGCGCATGGTCTGCAGATCGCGCGCCGAACCGTCGCCAAGTACCGCGCCACGGTAACGGACTCCCCGCCGCCCGGGTTCTTCGGTCCGCTGCACGAAGCGGCCGTATCCACGATTCAGTCGGAAGGTGCCTTCCGGGCCCTGTTCGACGAAGTGCGCGAGCACAATCGCGAGCGATCTGCCCTATTCGATGGACCACCGATGCCCATGGTTGGCTGGAGGCGCATCCGCACGAAGCGAGTGACCCAAGAGGCGCGAGTGCCACAGAGCGTCGCGCTTTCCCCCGTGCCGCCAAACGACCACCGCGACCCCTGACACGAGTGCCAACGCACCGCACTGTGCGTGCTGGCTGACTGGCAGGCGCGCCGCGCGCAGAAGGCGAACATCGGCGCCAGGTCGTCGCCCAGGAGGAAGGCGACCTGCTCAGCCTCCGATTTTGACCTCACGCCACCAGCCCGTACCAGGGACCGGAGCGGCATGCGCCCGACGTCGGCGCTCGTCATGACGCTTTGGCGTCGCGCCCCCCACGTGACCTGCCTGCCATCAGTGGTCCGCGCGA
>CAITLX010000242.1 GCA_903893335.1 uncultured delta proteobacterium
CCACCCGCGCGCGCCGCCGCCACGCTCCTCCTGGCCCGAGGGGCAGAGCAGCCAGCCGTAGCCGCGGGCGACCTTCGCCCACTTCTCGCAGTCCTGCTCGGGGTAGCCGCTGCGCCCGTGCAAGTAGACGATGGCCGGGCGAGGGCGCGCGCGCGTGCGCGGCGGGTAGTAGAAGGCGTCGGCCTCCCCCTCGACCTCGAGCCGCGACGGGGGGCCTGAGGGGGGCGGAGGAGGCGCGGGGCGTGCGGCCGGACGCGCCAGGGCGATGCCCGGGCCGAGGGCGAGCACCAGGGCGAGCGCTCCGAGCCCCCACGACGCAAGCTTGCCCGGACGACCCTGCACGGCGACGCGCAGCTTACGCTCGTTCGGGGTGGCGCGCAGCCCGCCGGAGCCCGGGGCTTGACAGAGCGCGTGGAGCGGGTAAGTTGCGCGTCCCTTTTCGGAAGTCGGCCGGGCGCAGCCCGCCACCTCCGCGCTCCAAGGAAACGAGCACGATCCATGTACGCGGTCATCAAGACGGGCGGCAAGCAGTACCGAGTCGCCGAGGGCGAGAAGCTCCGGGTCGAGAAGCTCCCGGGCAACCCGGGCGACTCCATCACCTTCGACGAGGTCCTCTTCGTCGGCGGCGACGCGGTCAAGATCGGCCAGCCGATCGTGGCGGGCGCCGCTGTCAGCGCGAAGATCGTCGCGCAGGACCGCGCCAAGAAGATCATCGTGTTCAAGCTTCGCCGCCGAAAGAACTACCGGCGCAAGCAGGGGCATCGGCAGCCGTACACCGAGCTGCAAATCACCGGCATCAAGGGCTGAGGATCAGACCATGGCTCACAAAAAAGGCGCAGGCTCGACCCGCAACGGGCGTGGTTCGAACGCCCAGCATCGTGGCGTGAAGGTCTACGCGGGCACCACGGTGCGCGCGGGCAACATCCTCGTCCGCCAGGTCGGCTCCACGCTCCACGCGGGCAAGAACGTCGGCACGGGCAAGGACTTCACCCTGTTCTCGCTCATCGACGGCATCGTCCGCTACGAGTGGCGCTCGAACACGCAGCGCAAGGTCTCGGTCTACCCGGCCGGCTCCCCGCTCGTCGCCATCGCCTGAGTCTGCCGTAAGCCGCGGCTCTGCCGCGCGCCACACCGATGACCGAGCGGAGCGCCGTCCAAGCCGGGACGCCCAGTCTCGTGACGAGCGCCGTCCAGGCCGGGACGCCCAGTCTCGTGACGAGCGGCGTCCAGCAAAGGGCGTCCGACCTCGAGCGGAGCGCCGTGCCGAAGGGCACGTACGGCATGCTCGCCGTCGATCTCGACGGCACGCTGCTCGATTCGCGCGGGCTGGTGCACGCGCGCGACGCCGAGGCGCTGGCCGAGTTGCGCGCGCGCGGCGTGCCGCTGACCATCCTCACCGGGCGCCTCTACTCCGGCACGCGCCACGTCGCCGAGGCCATCTCGGTGCGCGGCCCGGTCGGCTGCGCCGACGGCAGCCACCTGGTCGATGCCGTCACCGGGCGCGACATCCTGCACGCGGGCATCGTCGGCGAGGCTGCAGCGCGGCTGCGCGCCGTCGTCGAGCGCGTGCGCCCCATCACCTTCGTCTTCGCGCACGACCAGATCGTGCACGACGCGCTCGGCGCCGAGCACGTGCCGTACGTGCAGACCTGGTCGCGCGACGTCGTGCACGTCGAGCGCGTGACCGAGCACCCGCACTGGGGCGACGCGCGCGGGCTGACCGCCGTCATCTCCATCGCCGACGCCGACGCCATCGCCTCGGCGCGCGAGGAGCTCGAGCGCACCGTGGGCGACGCCGTGAGCGTCGTCGCCTTCCCGCTGCGCCGCACCGAGCACCAGGGGAGCTGGGCGCTCATCGTGCGCGCCGCCGGCCACTCCAAGGGCACCGCGCTCGAGTACGTCGCGCGCCACCACGGGCTCGCCGCGAGCGAGGTCGTCGCCGTCGGCGACTGGCTCAACGACCTGCCCATGTTCGCGGCGGCCGGGCGCAGCTTCGCCATGGCGCACGCGCCCGAGATCGTGCTCGAGGCCGCCAGCGACCGGCTCGTGGCCAGCGCCTCCACCGGCGGCGGCGTCGCCGAGGCGGCCGAGCGCGCGGGCCTGCTCTGACCGCTCGCGCGGTCGCTTGCTCGCATACGCCGTGGTAGACGCGCCCCAACCCGTGTCGACCCCGACGCCCACGCCGCCGCGACGGCCGCGAACGCTCACGTTCGCGCTGGCGCTCGTGTGGCTCGTCGGCCTCGTCGGGGGCGCCGACGGCTGCCAGACGATCGAGACCTTGCGCCACCCCGAGCTCGCGCGCGCCGCCGCCGAGCACCTCGCCGATCCGCGGATGGTGGAGCTGCGCGAGGCCGTGCTCTCGGCGCTGCTCGCGGCGCGCGGGGTCGTCACCCCGACGGCCGTCGCCTCGATGCTCCTCGGCACCGCGCTCACGCTCGCGGCGGCGATGGTCGCGCTGGGCCACGCGCGCGCGCGCTCGTTCCTCTTGCAGGCGCTCGCGGCCTACGCGCTGTTTCTCCCCACCGAGTACGTGCTGCGCCGCCCGCTGCGCGCGATGCTCGTCGACGCGCTCGCCGTCGCCGCCCCGCAGCTCCCCGCCTCGGGGCTCTCGCCCGAGGAGGTCGACCACCTGCTGCGCGCGACCTACGGCTGGGTGTGGCGCGGCATGCTCGGCGGGCAGCTCGCCATCCTCGCGCTCGGCGCGTACGCCGTCACGCGCCCCGCGGCGCGCGCGTTCCTCGACGCGGCGCAGGCCGAGCGAGCGCGGGCGGGGGGCGGCTGACATGGGCTTCGTGCGTCGTCTCCCCGACGATCTCGCCAACCAGATCGCCGCCGGCGAGGTGGTCGAGCGCCCCGCGAGCGTCGTCAAGGAGCTGCTCGAGAACGCGATCGACGCGGGCGCCACGCGCGTGCGCGTCGACATCGAGGCCGGCGGCGTCGGCCTGGTGCGCGTGAGCGACGACGGCGCGGGCATGTCGGCCGAGGACGCCACCCTGGCCGTCGAGCGCCACGCCACGAGCAAGATCGCGCGCCTCGACGACCTGACGCACATCGGCACCTACGGCTTCCGCGGCGAGGCGCTGCCGAGCATCGCGTCGGTCAGCCGCCTCACGCTCACCACGCGGCTCGCCGCCGACGACGCGGGCACCCTCGTCACGGTCGAGGGTGGCGGCCCCGCGGTCGTGCGCCCGACGGGCTCGCCGCCGGGCACCACGGTCGAGGTGCGCGACCTCTTCTTCAACGTGCCGGCGCGACGCAAGTTCCTGCGCCAGACGGCCACCGAGTCGGCGCACGTCACCGACGTCGTCGAGGCCGCGGCGCTCGCCGCCCCCGGGCTCACCGTGCAGCTCGCGCGCGACGGGCGCATCGTGCGCGAGTGGCTGCGCGCCGGCTCGCGCGAGGAGCGCGCGCGCGCGGCGCTGAAGGACGAGCCGCTGACGCCCTGCCGCGGCGAGCGCGGCCCGCTCTCGGTCGAGGCCTTCCTCTCGCGCCCCGAGCGCGCGCGCGCCGGCGCGACGTCGCTCACGCTGCTGGTCAACGACCGCGTCGTGCGCGACCGCGCCGTCCTGCGCGCGGCGGCTCAGGCGTACGGCAGCGTGCTCGAGTCGGGGCGCTACCCCGTCGGCGTGCTCTACGTCGACCTCCCGCGCGACCGCGTCGACGTCAACGTCCACCCGCAGAAGGCCGAGGTGCGCTTCGCCGACGGGCGCGCGGTGGCCGACGCCGTGTTTCGCGTGCTCGCCGACGCGCTCTCGGGCGCGTTCGGGCTGCCGCCCGCGCAGCGCTGGCACGGGGCGCAGGCGCGCCCCACCGCGATCACCAAGGAGTCGGTGCGGCGCGCGCTCGACGACCCTCGCCCCAGCGCCGACGGCGACCCGTGGGGCCTCGGCTCCGTCGTCACGCCTGCCTCGGGGGTCGCGGCGCCCGAGCCCGCGACGCCGTCGCCGCTCACCATCGCAGGCGCGAGCGCCGACGCGCCGGCGAGCTTCACGCGCGGCGGGGCCTCGTCGCCCGCGCCTCCCCTGCC
>CAITLX010000243.1 GCA_903893335.1 uncultured delta proteobacterium
ATCGACGTGGCCCCCGAGGCCGTCGACGTGAAGATCGACGTGGCCCCCGAGGTCGTCGAGCCGAAGGCGGCCGAGGTCCCCGCGGTCGAGGCGCCGAAGGTCGAGGCCGAGCCTGAGGTCGTCGAGTCGAAGGTCGAGGCCGAGCCCAAGGGTGCTGCCGAGCGCACGGCCGAAGCCCCCGTCGCGGCGGCTCCCGCGGCGTCGGTGCGCAAGAGCCCGGCGTCGGTTCGCCCCTCGGGCGACGACCTCATCGGCGACCTGTTCGAGGCGATGCACGAGCTGCACTTCCTCGCCGACGCGATCGAAGGCGCACAGTTCGCGCTGCGCCTCGCGCTCGAGAAGATCCCGTGCGACGCCGGGATCGCGCACCTGTTCGACATCAACAAGCGCGAGTTCGTCGTGGTGCACGTCGCCGGCGGCGCCGAGCGCGCCGTGCTCATGACCCGCACGAGCGATCGCGATCTGCTGGTGGCCGAGTCGATGCGTCGCCGCCGCGCGCTGACCATCCTCGAGGCCGACGAGCGCACGAAGGCCGAGCGCTGGCAGCGCGCCGGGGTGCCCGTGCGCACCTTGCTCGTCGCTCCGGTCGAGCTGGCGGGCCGCTTCCTCGGGCTGCTCGAGCTCGCCAACCCGAGCGACGGCGACCCCTTCACCGAGGCCGAGGCGCACGCGCTCACGTACATCGGCGAGCAGCTGGGCGAGTTCGTCGCCACGCGCGGCGTGCTGCTCGACGCCGAGCGCGTGACGGGCGAGCCGCCGCCGGTCGCCCCCAAGAAGGCAGCCGTTCCGCGCCCGTCGGTGGCCCCCAAGGGGGGCAAGCGCAAGGGGCGCTGAGGCGCGCGTCTCCTCGAAACCTTCACAATTTCGACGAAGCCCGGCGCCCGCGCCCGCGCTACACGAATCGTGCAGGAGCCGGCGTCCCCGCGTGACGCTCGGCCCCCGAACCCCCGAGGCACCCGCATGAGCGCTCCCCTCCCGTCCGCGAAGAGCCCCCCCAGCCACGTCGCCATCATCATGGACGGCAACGGCCGCTGGGCTCGCGAGCGCGGGCTCGTGCGCGCCGAGGGGCACGCCGAGGGAGCGCGCTCGGTGCGCGAGGTGGTGCGCACCTGCCGCGAAGTCGGCGTGCGCTGGCTCACGCTCTACGCGTTCAGCCTGGCCAACTGGCAGCGGCCGCAGGCCGAGGTCGAGGCGCTGATGCGCCTGCTCATCCGCTTCTCCGAGCGCGAGGCGGTCGAGCTGAAGGAGCGCGGCATCGCGGTGCAGGTCATCGGCGATCTCGACGAGCTGCCGACGGCGACGCGCCGCGCGGTCGAGCACCTCGTCGCATCGACGCGCCCCGAAGGGGGGGCGGAGCCCACCATGACCCTCTCGCTCGCGCTGAGCTACGGCGGGCGCCGCGACATCCTCGACGCGATGCGCGCGCTGGCCGTGCGCGTGAAGGCCGGGCAGCTCCTGCCCGAGGAGCTCGACGAGCGATGGCTGCGCGCGCAGATGTCGACGCGCGAGCTGCCCGACGTCGACCTGCTCGTTCGCACCGGCGGCGAGCAGCGGCTCAGCGACTTCTTGCTGCTCGAGTCCGCGTACGCCGAGCTCTACTTCACGCCGGTGCTGTGGCCCGACTTCCGCGAGCACCACCTGCTCGAGGCCCTCGACACGTTCGCGCGTCGCGAGCGCCGCTTCGGCCTCACGGGCGACCAGGTGCAGCAGACCCGCGTCGACGCCTGACCGCGCGTCGCCGCGCTGCGTGGTACGCTTCTGACCGTGTCGACCGCCCTGACGAACGGCATTCGCGTCACCGTCACGACGCGCTACCTGCCGTCGCAGTCCGCCCCCGCCAAGCACCGGTACGTCTTCGCCTACACGGTTCGCATCGAGAACGAGGGTGAGGCGACCGCGCAGCTCAAGAGCCGCCACTGGGTCATCACCGACGGCGCGGGCAAGGTCGAGGAGGTGCGCGGGCCGGGCGTCGTCGGCGAGCAGCCGACGCTGCGCCCCGGCGAGCAGTTCGAGTACACGAGCGGCTGCGTGCTCCCCACGCCGCGCGGCGAGATGCGCGGCAGCTACCAGATGCTGGCCGCCGACGGCGCGCTGTTCGACGCGCTCATTCCGCCGTTCGATCTTCACCTCCCGCACACGCTCAACTGAGGCCGATGCCCGCCACCCCGCCGTTCCGGACCGCTGTCGTCACGGGGGCGTCCGAGGGGATCGGCCGCTCGCTCGCCCACGCGCTCGCGCGTCGCGGCGCCCACGTCGTCGCCGTCGCGCGGCGCGGCGACAGGCTCGACGCGCTCGTCGCCGAGATCGAGGCGCTCGGCGGCCGCGCGCGCGCCGAGGTGCTCGACGTGGGCGACACGGCGCAGGTCATCGAGCGGCTCCAGTCGCTCGACGACGAGCTCTCGGGCATCGATCTCGTCGTCGCCAACGCTGGCGTGGGCAGGCAGAGGCCCGCGTCGCGCCTCACCTGGGCCGACGTCGAGCCCGTCATGCGCGTCAACGCGCTCGGCGCGATGGCCACGCTCGTCGCGCTCCTGCCCCGCATGGCCGAGCGCGGCAGCGGGACGCTCGTCGGCGTCTCGTCGCTCGCCGCGCTGCGCGCGCTGCCGGCGACGGCTGCGTACGGCGCGAGCAAGGCGGCGCTGACGAGCTTCATCGACTCGCTCCGGCTCGATCTCCGGGGCACCGGCGTGCACGCGATGACGGTGCACCCGGGGTTCGTCGAGTCGGCGATGACCGCGAAGAACCACTTCAAGATGCCGTTCTTGCTCACCGCCGACGCCGCCGCCGAGCGCATGGTGCGCGCCATCGAGGCGAGGACGCCGCTCTACGAGTTCCCGGTGCCGACGGCGCTCGCGATGCACGCGGCGGCGTGGGTTCCGCGCTGGGCCTTCGAGCGCGCCATGAAGATGCCCAAATCGAGCGCGAAGCCCAAGGCTGGCTGAGAAGTCGAGCGCGATGCCCAAGGCCGGCCGAGAAGTCGAGCGCGAAGCCCAAGGCTGGCTGAGCGCGTCGCTGGAGACGAGGCGGGCTGAGCCCGCGCCGGGGTTCAGCCGACCGCGGGCGGGGGGAGCGTCCAGTCGCCGGCGGGGGGCTCGGAGGCGCCGGGCTCGCCGCGCTGCGCGTCGTCCTCGGCCTTGCCGAAGAAGTCGAGCAGCTCCTCGCGCCGCGCGCTCGCGTCGGCGCAGCCGAGATCGACGAGCTTGCGGCAGAAGTCGCCGTCGAACAGCAGGTAGCTCGCGAGGTCGGCCTCGGTGCCGACGCCCACGTCGAGCATCTGCAAGATGCGGCGCGTGACGACGGGCCCCCCGCGCAGCTTGCCGCGCCGGACGTAGTCGGCGGCGAGCCGCCCGATGTCCTCGGAGGGGCGGATCTCGAGGCAGCGAACCGGGCGGTACGGCTGCGCGCCGCGCGCGACGGCCGCGCTGCTGAGCGTGCCGAGGAACTGATCTCCGTAGACGAGCATGCCGTCGGCGAGCACGCCGTTGAGCCGCTCGAGCAGCTCGATGTCGGACTGCACGTGGTCGAGCAGGAAGGCGTTGAGCACCTTGCCGAGCAGGAAGGCGGCGCCCGGCGCCGACTCGCTCGTGCCCGGATCGACGCCGCGCACGTCGCGCGACAGGCCGATGGCGAAGACGTGCGTCGCCCCCATGCGCAGCGCCGGCGCGATGGGGGTGTTCTGGCGCAGGCCGCCGTCGACGTAGAGCGACGAGCCGATCTTCACGGGGGGAAAGAGGATCGGGATGGCGGCCGACGCGAGCGCGTGCTGCGGCCCGATGCGCTCGGCGCGGATGATGGTGCGCGGCGGCGCGGTCGTCGGGAGCGCCGCGTCGGGGCCGAGGTGCATGAACACGACGGTGCGCCCCGAGGCGACCTCGGTCGCCGAGACGCTGAGCGCGCGCAGGCGCCCTTGGCGCAGAGAGCGCGTGATCGCGCGCCACGGCACCTCGCGCAGCACCAGCTCGGCCATGGGCGCCGCGTCGAACACGCCGGTGCCCGCGCCGCCGCCGGTGAGGATGCGCGGGAGCGACATGACCTGACGCATGCCGAAGCCGAGCACGTGCGGCAGCTCGAGGCGCGACCAGAGGTCGACCAGGCGGCGCATGCCTGCGGCGGGGTCGTCGAGGTGTGCGGCGAGGTGGCACGCGTTGATCGCGCCGACGGAGGTGCCCGAGAGCACGTCGATGCGCGGCGGCCCGCCGCGCAGCCGCGCCAGCTGGTTGAAGAGGTAGGAGAGGACGCCGACCTCGTACGCGCCGCGTGCGCCGCCGCCGGACAGGATGAGCGCGAGGCGACGGGGAGCGGCTTTCGGGGACGTGGAGCTCATGCGG
The DNA here is from genome assembly GCA_903893335.1 of uncultured delta proteobacterium. Taxonomy (GTDB): domain Bacteria; phylum Myxococcota_A; class Polyangia; order Polyangiales; family Polyangiaceae; genus CAITLX01. The sequence continues at coordinate 4,329 of CAITLX010000243.1, forward strand.
ACGATTCCTCGGGTGACCTTCGCGCGGACAGCAGGCGCGCCACGATCGGGCGCGCGCGGAAGAGGGCGGCGAGGCGAGCGTCGCGCACGGCGCTCGCGATCGCCCGGGCGTGCGAGGCCGCACGCTCGCACGCCTCGGGGGCTCGGGGCGAGCCGGCCCGCGCGAGCGCCTCGCAGGCGAGCGCGCGGATCTCGACGCCGTACTCGGAGCCCTGCGCCGACTCGATGGCGCTCGCGGCCGTAGTCGCGAGGGCGGCGCCGGCGGCGCCTTCGCCCGCGGCGACCCGGGCCGCCGCCTCGATGGCCGTGGCGTAGAGCTCGAACGAGACGAGCAGCTGCTCGGAGGCGAGCCTGCGCGCCTCGGCGGCGTGGCCCGCCGCGCCGGGGGCGTCGCCGCGCGCCAGGTGGACGAGCGCGCGCACGATCTGCTCGTGGGCGCGGTCGTAGCCGCTCGCCGTGACGGCGTTGAGCGCGCCGGCGTCGCCGAGGAGCACCTCGGCGGCGTCGACGTCGCCCGCGGCGACGAGGACCTCGGCCGACACGAGCAGCGTGTCGGCGCGCGAGTCGTGGTCGGCGTAGCGCGCGTGGGCGTCGCGCGCGCGCCGCAGGTACGCGAGCGCGCGCGGCATGTCGCCGAGCCGCGCGTAGGCCTGCCCGATGTTGGTCAGCGTCTTGGCGATCTGGAAGCGGCCGCCGATGGCGAGATCGATCGCGATCGACTCCTGCGCGAGCGCGATGGCGTCCTCGAAGCGCTCGAGCACGAACATCGCGAAGGCGAGCGCGCTCTTGGCGCGCGCCTCGAGCCTGCGCGCGCCGACGCTGCGGAACGTCGCGATGGCCTCGGCGTGCGCCTCGACCGCCTCGCGCACGCGTCCCACGCGGCGGAGCAGGACGCCGCGTGTGCGGAGCACCTCGGCGCGCGCGCGCGGCGGCACGTCGGGTGACGCGGCGGTGGCCAGCGCGCGGTCGCTCGCCGCGAGCGCGCCCTGCACGTCGCCCAGCTCGCGGAGCAGCTCGCACGCCAGCGCCTGCGCCTCGACCTCGAGGGCGGGGCTCGCCGCGACGCGCGCGACCGCCTCGGCCTGCTGCGCGAGGGGCACGCCGCGCACGAGGAACCCCTCGTCGAGATCGAGCCGCGCCGATCGCACCAGCGCCAGGGCGACCCACGCGGGCCTGCGGCTCGCCTTGGCCATCGCGCGGAGCGCCAGGAGGTGTTCGCGGCGCTCGCGCCGGCGACCCAGCATGCGGAACGCCGTCTCGAGGGCCTCGTGCGCGACCACGCGCCGCGCGTCCCCCTCGGGCAGCAGCAGCAGCGCGCGCTCGAAGTGGCGCACGGCCAGCGCGAGCTGGAAGCCCGCGCGCGCCGCGGCGGCGGCCTCGAGGTAGAGGTCGGCCGCCCGGCTGGAGAGCCCCGCGCGGGCGAAATGGCGGGCGACGAGCGCCGCCGAGCTCCCGCGCGAGGCGGGCGCGGCGGCGAGCAGCTCCCCGACGGCGCGGTGCATCTGCGCGCGCTGGGCCGGCGCGAGCGCCAGGTACGCCACCTCGCGCGCGACCGGGTGACGCAGCTCGACCTCGTCGCCGCGGCGATCGCACAGCCCGCGGGCGACCAGCCGCTCGACCGCGGCGCCGGACCCCTCGCCCGCCAGCGTGGCCAGGGCGCGCGCGTCGACGGGGCCTCCCACGATGGCGAGCCAGTCGGCCACGGCTCGCTCGTCGGCGGGCAGCTCGCGGAGGCGATCGCCGACCAGCTGCTCGAGCGTCGAGGGGAGCAGAGCAGCGCGCTCGCCGGCGCGCGCGGTGCGCACGAGCACCTGCTCGGCGCCGTCGCCGTCGCGGATCTCGAACGCGCCGCGCTCGAGCAGCGCGTCGACCATCTCGAGCAGGAAGAAGGGGTTGCCGGCGGCGCGCGGCAGCAGCTCGGCGCACACGTCGGCCACGCCGCGCGTGACCCCGAGGCGCAGCTCCACGAACCGGAGCTGCTCGTCGTTGCCGAGCCCGCGGAGCTCGGTGCGCACGAGCCCGGCGAGCGCCCCCTCGACGCGGGCGTCGGGTCGCAGCACGAGCAGCAAGAGCATCGCGTGGGCGTCGCCGCGTCGGGCGAGATCGACCAGGAGATCGATCGAGGCGCGGTCGCAGCTCTCGAGCCCATCGACGACGACGACCAGCGGACGCTCGGCCGCGAGCGCCGCGAGCAGGCGGCGCACGCCGAGGTGCACCAGCTTCTGCAGGTAGCCCTGGTCGGCGTCGTCGGCCTCTGCTGCGCTCACGCCGGCCGCGAGGTCGGCCAGGCAGGCGGCGAGGGCGGCCGAGGGCTCGCCGGAGACTCGGCCGAGCACCGACTCGAGCTCGGCGGCGAGCTCCGCGACGGGGCGATCGGCCGGCGCCGCGAGGGCCTCGCGCACGAGGCCGGCGACGACGCCGAACGGGACCTCGACGCGCGCGGACGAGGCCTCGACGCGAAGCACTCGGGCGTCGGGCGGGAGCTCGGAGACGAACGTCGAGACGAGGGCCGTCTTGCCGATGCCCATCTCGCCGACGACCACGCGCGCGACGACGTGTCCGGGCGAGCTCGCTGCCTGGTGGTAGGCGTCGACGAGGTCGGCCTTCTCGGCGTCGCGCCCGACGAGATCGCTCTGGCCGAGCGCCATGTCGGCGAGGCGCTCGTCGCGCGAGAGCGGCCGCTCGAGCGCGTAGACGCGCATCGCGGTGGGCGCGGCCTCGGGCCCGCGCGCGGGCAGCGCGAGCGTCGGCGCGTCGCCCCAGACGAACTGCCGCCGCACGAGGCGGTAGAGCCCTCCGCCGACCCACGTGCGCCCGGCGGGCGTCTCGGCGGCGAGCCGCTCGGACAGCTGTCCCGCGGGCTCTTGCAGCTCGTGCGAGACGAGGTGGCCGAGCGGGTCGCGCACGCCGACGGCGATGCCGCGCACGATGCCGACCGCCGCGCGCACCGGGCTGCGGTGCTCGTCGTCGAGCCCGGCGAGCGCCTCGTGCACGTCGAGCGCGAGCCACGCGGCGTCGGACGCAGCGCCCGAAGGGTTGGCCAGCAGGCCGACGACCGCTCGCGCGCGATCGGGCTGCCAGCTCCAGCGCGCGCCGCGCTTGTACGCGATGTGGTCGAGCGTCGCGCGGATGTCGTCGCGCGCGTGCGGCGTGAGCGACTCGGCGCCCTGGAGCGCGAGCGTCACGACCGCCACGTGGCGCACCTCGCGCGAGCGCCCCGGCGCGTGCGACTCGCGGCGGGGCCCGACCGGCGCGCCGTCGCTCGTCGCCGCGGTGGCAGCCGCGGGCGGCTGGCCGGCGATGGCGATGGAGGGTGACGCCGGCTCGGTGAAGCCGGGGGAGGTGAGCTCGCGGCCGATGAGCTGCGACACGAGCGCCTCGACGGTGCCCGCGTCGACCGGCTCGTGGCGCGCGAAGGTGGCGCGGGTGATCGCGATGGCCATGTCGCGCGCCGTCGGGAAGCGCGCGTCGGGGTCGCGCGCGAGCGCGCGCATGACGATCGCCTCGAGCTCGGGCGGCACGTCGCGCACGTAGGTCGAGGGGGGCTCGACGATGCCCGATCGCACGGCCTCGAGCAGCGCGTCGCCGCCGAGCGACCTGTGGATGCGGCGCCCGGTCAGCAGCTCGTGGAGCACGACCCCGAGCGCGTAGATGTCGCTGCGCCGGTCGACCTTCTCGCCGCGCGCCTGCTCGGGCGACATGTAGCCGAATTTCCCCTTGAGCTCGCCGGCCTGCTCGCGGAAGAGGTTGGCGCTCGCGATGCCGAAGTCGGCGATCTTCACCGCGCCGTCGAAGCTGAGCAGCACGTTCTGCGGCGACACGTCGCGGTGCACGATGTCGAGCGGCTTGCCCCCCTCCTTGCGCTCGTGCGCGTAGTGCAGCCCCTTGGCCGCCTCGGCCACGATGTGCGCCGCGACCCACGGAGGGATGCGCGCCCCCGCGGCGCGCGCTGCGCTCGCGAGCTTGCCGAGGTCGGTGCCCTCGACGTACTCCATCGAGAGCAGCAGGCCGTCGTCGCCGTGGTCGAGCAGCTCGTAGACCTGCACGATGTTGGGGTGGTTGAGGCGCGTCGCGAGCTGCGCCTCCTCGACGAACATGGAGCGAAAGCGGCGCGACGCGCCGTGCATCGGCAGCACGCGCTTGAGCACGAGCACCTTGTGCGTGCCCTCGGCGCCGCTCTTCTTCGCGACGAACAGCTCGGCCATCCCGCCGGCGCCGAGGCGCCGCACGATCTGGAACCCCCCGAGCTCAGCGGGCGGCGGGGGAGCGGAGGGGTCGGCCATGGAGTTCGGGGCGCGCTCGAGGCAAGGGTAGCCGCGGGCGCCGCCGCGTGTCGATTCCGCGGGCAGGCTGCCCGGGAGCCTGTGCTAGGGTCTCGCCCCATCTCGAGCGGAGAGCGAACGATGAACACGGTCCGGTTTCCCTGTCTGACGTGGGCGGCATCGGCGGCGGTGGTCGTGGGGCTCGCGCCCGCAGCGCGCGCGGCCGAGGCGCCGGCACCGCCCGCTGCGGCGGCTGCACCTGCGCCCGTGGCCGAGCCCGGGCTCGAGACCGTCGGCGACGACGAGGGCCCGTTCGCCCCCAAGGGGCGCACCGGCAAGCTCAAGCGCGAGGCGCTCGCCGCGACTCCCGAGAGCAAGGGGGGCGAGGCGGCCGAGATCGACGAGCACTCGACCGACGTCGGCCTCGACCTCGTGTACGGCTTCGGCAAGGGCGGCAGCGAGACGGGCCCCGTCGACGTGAAGGCCTACGCCTTCGTGCTCGGCGGGCGCTACAAGCTCTCGCCGCGCTTCGCGCTCGGCGCTCGCGTCCCCTTCACGAGCGTCACCGAGGGCAGCGGCTCGACGCGCAGCGACTCGGCGATCGGCAACTTCGAGGTGGCCGCGGAGTACGCGTTCGAGATCGCGCACGGCACCGAGCTGCCGATCGAGCTCGCGCTGCTGGTGCCGACGGCGGGCGGCGACGAGTTCGCCATCAGCGACCCGGCGCTGCAGACGCGCGCGCTGGTCAACGGCTGGGCCGCCGCCGCGCGGGGCCTCGAGGACGACGCGCTCTACGCCACGCACCGGTTCGGCATCGTGCCGAAGGTCGCCATCGAGCGCGTGCGGCACCGTTACTCGGTCGGCGCCTACGAGAAGCTCGAGCTCGGCGTGCGCGCGGGCGGCGTCGATCCGCGCCCCGACGACCACGCGAAGATCAACGCCCTGGCCGTGACGAACGTCGTCGAGGCGCACGGCTGGTTCGGCGTGCTCCCCGAGCGGCTCGAGATCGGGCTGCGCGCGTGGGTCACCGCGTTCGTGAAGGACGAGATCACGCGCGACACGCTCGTCAACGAGCCCTCCAAGGCGCAGTTCGTCCTCGAGCCCGGCGTGCGCTTTCGCTACGACTGGGTGCGCCTCGGCCTCGGCTACCTCGCCCCCATCGGCGGGCGCCTGAGCGGCGACACCGGCATCAGCGGGCTGCGCGTCACCGCTGGCGGCGCGTTCTAGTCGAGCGTCAGCGCGCTCGATCGAAGGCCGCTATTTCGGGGCGAGCTCGACCTTCGCCTCGCGGACGACCTTCGCGTCGCGCCCCGAGACGCGCAGCGAACCGG
>CAITLX010000244.1 GCA_903893335.1 uncultured delta proteobacterium
CCGGCCGCCGGCTCCCCTTTTCTTCGTTCCAAGTTTCCTTCCAAGATTTCAGGCGCGCCTATCCATGCAGACCTTGATCCTCGCCGCCATTTTGCTGTTGCTGTCGACACTGGCCTTCCAGCTCGGGCGCAAGCGCGCCGACGGCTCGATCCAGCGCGTCGCGCACGCGCACGCGCCCCACCCGTCCGCGGTCGCCGACTCCGCCCCCTGATCGGGCGCGGCCGCGCCGCACCCACCGCCCACGAAGCCCCCCGAAGGAGAAGCCTCCGTGCCCCACGCCCCGACCGCCGGCGCCCCGCGCCGCCCTCGCTCCCTGCCGCTCGTCGGCGCCATGCCCGACGACGTCGCCGCCGCGCTCGCGCGCTTCGAGATCGACGAGCGCGCGCGCCTCGGGCTCGACGGCGCGCCGCGCGCCGCGTGGGTCGAGACGATGACCGACGCGACGTTCAAGGCGACCGAGCGCGCCGAGGTGACGCTGCTGATCGCGGGGCTCACCGTGGCGCACGACCACTTCATCGAGGGGGCGGTGGAGGGGCTCGGCTACCGCGTCAAGGCGCTCGACTGCCCGGACAACGCGGCCCTCACGGTCGGCAAGGAGTTCGGCAACCGCGGCCAGTGCAACCCCACCTATTTCACCGTGGGCAACCTCGTGAAGTTCCTCACGCACCTGCGCGACGACGAGGGGATGACCCGGGAGGAGATCGTCGCGAAGTACCTCTTCGTGACCGCCGGCGCGTGCGGACCGTGCCGCTTCGGCATGTACGTCACCGAGTACAGGAAGGCGCTGCGCGACGCGGGGTTCGACGGCTTCCGCGTGCTGCTCTTCCAGCAGTCCGGCGGGCTGTCGCAGGCGACCGGCGACGACCTGGGGCTCGAGTTCAACCCCCCCTTCTTCATCGCGCTCGTGAAGTCGCTCGTCGCGGGCGACGTGATCAACGCGCTCGGTTACCGCATTCGCCCCTACGAGACGGAGCGGGGCGCGACCGACCGCGCGCTCGAGCGGGCCAAGCGCGAGGTGTACGACGCGCTGCGCGTGCGCGGCAGCGTGCTGCTCGCCCTCGCGCGCTCGCGCAAGCACCTCGCCGCGGTGAAGGTCGATCGCACCGCGCCCAAGCCGCGCGTGGCGGTGATCGGCGAGTTCTGGGCGATGACCACCGAGGGGGACGGCAACTACCGATTGCAGCGCTTCCTCGAGGGCGAGGGGGCCGAGGTCGACGTCCAGCTCGTCACGGCGTGGCTGCTCTACAGCCTCTGGGAGTGCAAGAACGACACGGCGCAGCGCCGCGAGCTGCGCGGCGCCGACACCTCGTATTACGGCCTGGGCAAGCTCGGCACGTTCGGCGTGCGCAAGCGCGAGCTCACGCTCTTCGCCGCCGAGTGGGTGACGCGCGGCGCCTTCCAGCTCTTCGCCAACGTCGCGGGGCTGCACGGCTACCACCTGCCCGACATGGAGGCGGTCGCCGACCTCGCGCAGCCGCACTACCACAACGATCTGCGCGGCGGCGAAGGCCACATGGAGGTCGGCAAGCTCATCCAGAACGTCACCGAGCGCAAAGCGCACATGACGCTCAGCGTGAAGCCCTTCGGCTGCATGCCGAGCGCGGGCGTGTCCGACGGCGTGCAGACGCTCATCGCCGAGCGCTACCCCGGCACCATCTATTGCCCCGTCGAGACGTCGGGTGACGGCGCCGTCAACTTCTACTCGCGCGTGCAGATGTACCTGTTCAAGGCGCGGGCGGCGGCCGAGGCCGAGCTCGCCGCGACGTGCGCCGAGCACGGAGTCGGGCTCGACGAGGTGCGCGCGCTGGTCGCGCGCACCCCGCGGCTCGCGAGCGCGCTGCACAAGTCGCCGCACGCGGCGGCGGGCACCGCGAGCGATCTCGTCGCCGAGG
>CAITLX010000245.1 GCA_903893335.1 uncultured delta proteobacterium
GCGTGTCGAGCACGATGGCGTGATCGCTGTAGCGCAGCAGCACCACGAGCCAGCGCCCCGTCGGGTCGAGCGCGCAATCCCAGGGAGACGGCGCGAGGCGCACGCGCTTGACCACCGCGCCTGCGACGAGATCGACCACCGCGATCGAGTCACCGGGCGCGTCCTCGGTGCCGCCGAGCATGACCCACGCCTTCGCGCCGTCGGGCGAGGTGCAGAGGGCGCGCGGACGATCGCGGTGCGGCTGCGGGGACCATTGCGGGTCGTCGGGGCCGAGCGGGTTGGGGTCGGGCGTGAGCGTCGAGATCGGGTCGGGCGTCTCGCGTCGGCAAGCCGCCGACGCGAGCGTCGCGGCGAGCACGACCCCGAGCGCAGCGGCGCGGCTCATCCCTCCGACCCCTCGATCCAGCGAATGATGGCTCGGCACTCCGGGTCGCTCTGCGCCTCGAACACCGCGCCGCCGTGGTGCCCCCCCTTGCCGCCGACGCCGAGGGCCTTGCGCACGAGCGTGGTGTCGCGCCCGAGGGGCGCGTCGAGGAAGCCGAGCGTGGCGCGCCAGTTGGCTTCGATCTCGTCGTCCGCGAGCGGGCGTCGCCCCACCGCGTCGGCCTGCCGCAGCCGGCGCCGTCCGACGGCGAAGAGCGCGAAGGGGCGGCTCGCGTCGCCGTGGCAGGACCAGTCGCCGCAGCGCGTCGCGAGCACCGGCCCCGCCTCGAGGGCGAACGCGGCTCGGCTCGGCTGCGCGAGGGGTTCGAGGGTGGGCTGCGGGCCCGAGCAGCCGACCGCGCCGGTCAGCAGCAGCGCGAGCCCCCCGCGCGTCGGGGAGATGCGGCGCGCCGTCAGCCTCAAGGAGCCGCCGGTGTGCCGACGAACGCCGCGCCGAGCTCGATCCAGCGCACGATCAGCGTCTTCTCGTCCGCGGTGAGCGGCGGCGAGCCCACGGGGGGGCAGGGGCCGGTCAGCGCGTGCGACGCCTCGTATTCGCGGTTCATGATGCGCTCGGCCAGGTACGACCCGCGCGCGCGCGCGCCGTCGGCGTCGACGTACTTCCAGCCGGCGGCCGAGCCGTCGCCGCGGGCGAGCAGGCTCTCGTAGGCGTCGGTGTAATGCGCGGTCGCGGCGCCGGTGAGCGAGAGCCCCGCGGCGGGCGCGCTGCCCGAATGGCAGCTCGACGTCGCGCATTTCGCGTCGAGCACGGGCTGCACGTCGCGGCGGAAATCGACCAGCTTGAAGAAGGTTCCGTCGACGGTGGGCAGGTCGCGGGGCTTGCGGCGGTCGGCGTCGACGTAGAGCGCGGCGGTCACCGAGGCCTGCGTCACGAAGTCGGTCGGCGCGTGGAGCACCGATTGCGCCGAGCCGTCCATCGCGCCGTGGCAACCGGCGCACGTCGCGTCGAACGACGAGAGGGGAATGCCGACCGGGAACCGCTCGCCGGGCAGCGTCGCGTACCACTGGTGCTGCAATGCGCCGAGCGCGAGGCCGTCGGCGTCGAGCGTGACGACGCGCACCGAGACCTTGGGGGGAATGTTGGCCGCGAGGCTGCCGTCGGCCGCGGGGGGCACCTCGGCGGCGATGAACAGCGGCATGCGCCCGGTGAGCGATGCGCTGGTCGCGCCGTCCAGCCCGGCGCGCGTCTCGGCCGCCGGCACCGACGTCGCGTCGACCGGACCGGCCGCGGAGAGCGGCGCGACGACGCGCACGAGCGCGATGTCGTCGCGCAGCGTGCGGCGCGCGACCGGCGGAAGCTGCGCCAGCACGGCCTCGATGACCTGCACGCCGGAGTGCACCAGCGTCGCGGTCGGCGAGGTGTCGTCCCAGGCGCGCGGGTGGGGCGGGTCCTCGGCGCCGCGCTGCACGACGGCGACGGGCTGCGAGAGCGACATCGCCGCGTCCGACCAGAAGGGCGCCGTGCTCGCGACGACCGGGCGGTTGGTCGCGCGATCGGTCGCGAGCGTGAGCTTGACGAGCGCCGTGCGCGGCCGGGTCGTCGATTGCGCGAGATCGAAGGGGCCGGGCGCGTGGGCGGCGAGCAGCGTGCCGTCGGGCAGAGGCGTCGGGTCGGCCCACATGCCGTCGGCGCTGACCTTCTCGCGCGCGGCGCCCGGTGTCAGCACCGTGAGCGCGTGGCGGAAGCCCGGCAGCGTGGCCTGCGCCTCCTGGCCGTCGGGGACCTCGACGGCGAACTGGCGCTCGAGCAGCGCGATCTGCCCGCCGCGCCAGCGGTTGTCGGCGTCGAGCAGCACCGTGGCGGCCCGACCGTCGGGGAGCTCGCGCAGGCGGTAGAACACCGCCGGAGGCTCGCTCATGCCGAAGTGGGGGTGGGCCTCGGGCTGCACGTGGAATGCCCGATTGTGATCGATGGGGAAGCGGAAGAAGACTCCCTTGTAGCCACCCTCGACGGCGCGCTCGATCGTATAGGCCATCGTGCCGGCGAACTCGCCGGCGGCGAGGAAGGTCGGCGCGACCTCCGGGACGAGCGTGTAGGTGAGCCGCTCGAGGTTCGAGCCGTCGACGTCCATCGCGTAGAGGTCGGCGTTCTGCACCGCAGCCCTGTCGGACCGGTCGGCTGCGCGCGTGGAGCTGAAGTAGATGCGCTCGGCGGGCGCGGCGCCGGAGCCGGGCGCGAAGCCTCCGCCCGGGCCGAACGTGGGCGCGAAGTTGCCGATGACGAGCCCCCCCGGCGCGCTCGCGCTGTCGTGCGTCAGTTGACGCAGGTTCGAGCCGTCGATGCCCACGGTGTAGACGTTGTGGGCGTCGGTGGCCGAGGTGCGCATGCTGAACGCGATCGTCTTGCCGTCGTGGCTCACGGCCGGATCGCGCACGTCGGCGGTGGCCGGCGATTGCGTGAGGTTCGCGGGCGGCCCCGCATACGGAGGGTCGAGCCGGTAGAGGCTGGTGCCGGGCGTGTAGGGCGCGACGTCGAACGGGGCGGCCGCGGCGATCGGGCCGCCGACCGCGACGATGGAGGGCTCGCGCGCGACCGGCTGCGCTGCGTCGCCGAGTTCGGTGGCGCGCTCGGCGTCGAGCCAGTCGAGGATGTTGCGGGCGGCCTCGGACTCGATCGGCGCCTGGCCTGCCTCGATCTCCGCGGCGAAGAAGACGTCGTTGCCCCCCTTGTGCAGCACGCCGCCCGACTCGAGCGGGAGGATCTTGGCGAGCAGCCGCGAGCGCTCGGGCAGGCCCCACAGCGTCAGGTTCTGCCGCGCCTGCCGGTAGGTCTCGCGCAGCTCGGCGCGGGGCAGATCGAGCGTGCCGGGCACCGCGGGGGTCGAGAAGCGCGTGCCGCCGAACATCAGGCTGCCGTGGCAGGTCGCCGTCGCGCAGCCTCGCGCCATGAGGAAGGGATAGACGTCCGACGCGAAGCGCTGCTCATTGGTGGTGAGCGGAGCGACGTCGGCCCCCTCGCCGCCGGGAAAGACGCTCTCGGCCCAGGCGGCGAGTGACTGGTAGTCCGGGTCGGAGGTCGTCGAGAAGAGAGAGCCCTGGAAGTGGAACACGCCCCCCTCGCTCGGCGGCAGCGTCTTGCGCAGCAGGCTCGAGAAGCGCGGCGCCTCGGCGCTGACCTTGGCGCGCGCGGAGGCGAGCGCCCCCTCGCGATCGGAGATGCGCCCGTCGCCGTCGACGACGAAGGTCAGCCAGCGGTTGGGGTCGAGCTTCTTGCCGTCGGCCGAGGTGCCCGACGAGACGCCGTGGCAGGCGAGGTTCGAGCAGCGCCGCTCGAGGACGTCCACGACGTCGCTCTCGTCGGAGTGCCCGCATCCGGGAGCCGCATACCCCGCCGCGAGGAGGACGAGCGCGGCAGCGGCGCTCGCAGGACGATGGTGCATGCCAGACTCCCTTTCTGGAGGCGCGGCCGCGAACGCGCGCGCCGAGGGTCATTACCGGCCACGAGCGAGGCGAAGTCAACGACACGAAGCGTTGGCGGGCGCGCACAAATTGCGCCTCCACAGGGTGCGCTCCGCTGCCGGTGGCTACTCGCCGGTCGCGTCGCAGGAGGTCGCGGAGTCGCAGATCGTCGCGGCGTCGCAGACGCCCGCGTCGTCGCAGGCCATGGGGCTGCCGAGGCGCACGTCGAGCGCCGCCTGCGCGGTGCAGCCACCGCTGCGCGCCTGCGCGACGACCTGCACCCGCCGATCGACGAGGCCCGGCGCGGGGATGTCGTTGAAGAAGATCTGCACGTCGTTCGCCACGCCCAGATCGCCCCCGGCCGGCATGAGCAAGAAGGTGCCGCCGTCTTGCAGCGCGCGCTCGTACCCCTCGACCGCGACGTCGAAGCGCAGCGACACCTGGCCGCCTCGCGCTCCGCGCGCGCGCAGGCGCGTCACGATGTAGCGAAAGCCCTGGAAGCCGAGCACGAGCGGCGCCTCGTCGCCGGCGCGAAAAGGGGTGAACGCCTCCGGCCCGGGGGGGCCAAGCTCGATCGCGAGCGCGCACGGCGGCGCCGCGTCGACGCTCGCTGCGCCGTCGCCGCCTGCGTCGCTCGACGTGCACGACGCGCA
>CAITLX010000246.1 GCA_903893335.1 uncultured delta proteobacterium
CTCGACCGACGGGGGCTCGCGTCGGGCGGGGCGCAGCGCGAGCCAGCCGCCGACGAGCAGCAGCCCGACCCCAGCGGCGGCGGCGACGAGCCCCGCGCGCGGCACCGAGCGTGGGCCAGGCGGGGTCGAGATCGACGCGGGGGAGTCGGTGTCGGGGTTCGGCTCGGGCATCCCGATCGCGGGCTCGGTCACCGACGGCGGGGGGGGGGCGAGCGTCGGGTCGGCCAGGGCGCCCGGCGATGCGTGCCCCGCGGGCAGGAACTTCAGCCGCGCGTCGCCGAGGTCGATGACGTCGCCGGCCTCGAGCAGCGCGCGCCGCAGCGAGACGCCGTTGACGCGCAGGCCCGCGCGGCTGTCCTTGTCGACCAGCTCGTAGCGCCCGCCGCCGACCGGGTGGATCTCGGCGTGCTCGCGGCTCACCGAGGGGTCGAGCAGGTGCACGGCGGTCGCCTCGTCGCGACCGATGGTCACGGTCGCTTCGCCGAGCGGCCACTCGTGCCCCTCGTCGGGCCCCGAGAGGGCCACCAGCCGGTCGTAGCTCGCCGAGGCGGACCCGGAGCAGGCAGCGGGCACCGTGGCGCCCTCGAGCACCTGCGCCTCGTCGATGAGCTCGAGGCGGTAGTCGCCGAGCTGCACGAGGTCGCCGTGGTGCAGCGGCGCCTGGCCGACGACCCGCACGCCGTTGACGTAGGAGCCGTTGTAGCTCTGCTCGTCGTGCAGCTCCCAGCCCGCCTCGGCGAGGCGCAAGACCGCGTGGCGCCGCGAGATGTTGCGCTCGGTCAGGCGGATGGTGCTCCCGTCGTCGCGGCCGATGGCGTAGGCGTCACGCGACAACGGAAGGACGATACGTTTGCCCTCGTCGTCTTCGATCGTGAGCTTCCACATGGCGCCGGCGCCCGCGGGGGCACTCGCAGTCTAGCGACGGGGGGGGGCGGGGCGCAACGCGCGCGGGCCCGGCGGGGGGCGATTGTCGGGCGATTTGGCGGCTCGCCGGTGTCGCCGCGAAGGCGAAGTCTTGCATCCGACGCCCGAGCATGGTCCGCTCATGGCGCAGAGCGTCAAACGCCGCATGGACCACGTCATCTACTTCGTGTCGAGCGCGGCCCTCGGGGCCGCCAAGAGCGCGGAGGCTGCCCTCGAGGCGACCGCCCGGCGCCTCTCGCCGCAGCGGGCGCGGCAGGTGCGTTTCCAGGTCGAGACGAGCGTGCCGCGCACCCTCGCCAAGCTGCGGGCGCACGGCGCCGACGCGCTGTTCATCGACGCACGGGGCGAGGGCGGGGTGCTCGAGGAGTCGAGCGCGCTGGCGCTGCTCCGGGCGCTCTTCCCGGCGCACGAGGTCGGTGGCCCCGTCGGGCGCGAGCAGAGCTGGCTGGTCGTCGGCGACGACGAGCGGGGCGCCGCGCTGGCCTTCGAGGCGGGCCGCGCGCGCGTCGCCGGCGTCGTCGCGGGGGGCAAGCCCGAGCACGCGCTGCGCGAGGTCTGGGAGCGCGTCGAGCGCACCGTCGCGCGCCAGCGGGCCGGCAAGATCGCCATCTGCCTCGCCGGCGGCGGCATCGAGGGCCTGTTCTACGAGCTCGGCGCGCTGCGCGCCCTGTCGGCCTTCCTGCCCGATTTCTCGTTCGCCGAGGCCGACATCCTCTGCGGCATCAGCGCTGGCGCGATCCTCGCCGCCTTCCTCGCCAACGGCGTCACGCCGCGCGAGGTCGCGCGCGGGCTCGAGCACGGCGAGGGCAAGCTCGACCGCATCCGGCGCCGCGAGATCTTCGACCCGAACTGGCGCGAGATCGGCGGGCGCTCGCTCGGCCTCGCCTGGGAGACGCTGACCCTGCGCCACTCGCCGCTCTCGGCGCTGTGGCGCCTGCCCCCGAGCGGCATGTTCGCCGGCGAGGGGCTGCGCGGCTACCTCGCGCGCCAGCTCGCCAAGCCCGGCATGACCGACCGCTTCGACGAGCTGCCCCGCGCGCTCTACATCGGCGCCACCGACCAGGACACCTCCGAGCACGTCGTCTTCGGCGAGCCCGGTCGCACGCACGTGCCGATCTCGACCGCCGTGCGCGCGTCGTCTGCCCTCACGCCGTTCTACGCCCCGCAGCAGATCGACGGCCGCTACTACATCGACGGCGGCTTCACGCGCACGACCAACATGCGCGTCGCGGTGCAGGCGGGCGCCACGCTCGTCATCCTCGTCGACCCGCTCGTGCCGGTCTACTCCGAGCAGCCCGGCTACGTCGCGGGCAAGGGGGCGGTGTTCGGCGCGGCGCAGGGGATGAAGTCGCTCATCCACAGCCGCTTCGACAAGGCGGTCAACACGCTGCGCGAGATGTACCCGCACGTCGCCTTCCACCTCTTCTCCCCCGACGGCGCGAGCATGAAGGCGATGAGCGGCTCGCCCATGAAGTACTTCTACCGCCCCGGCATCGAGCAGCTCGCCTACGAGGAGACCGTGCGCGACATCCGCACGCGCCGCCTCGAGCAGCTCGCGCGCGATTTCCGCCGGCACGACGTGCGCTTCGTCGACCCCGAGACGGACCTCGGCGAGGAGCGCCGCGATCTGCTCGAGGTCGCCGACGTCCGCGTCGCGTGAGCGAGCCCGAGGGCTGCGCGCCTCGATGAGCGTCGTCCGCACGACGTGCAACCGCGACTGCCCCGACGCGTGCGCGATGCTCGTGCACGTCGAGGACGGGCGCGCGGTGCGGCTGCAAGGCGACCCGCAGCACCCCGTCACGCGCGGCTTCCTCTGCTACCGCACCGACCAGTTCCTCGCGCGGCAGTACGCGAGCGAGCGGCTGCGCTCGCCGCTCGTGCGCCGGGGCGACCGCCTGCTCACCGCGTCGTGGGACGCGGCGCTCGACCGCTGCGCCGAGACGCTCGAGCGCGTGCGACGCGAGAGCGGCGGCGCGTCGGTGTTCCACTACCGCAGCGGCGGCTCGCTCGGCGTGCTCAAGGGCGTCGTCGATCGCTTCTTCGCCCACTTCGGGCCCGTCACGGTCAAGCGCGGCGACATCTGCAGCGGCGGCGGCGACGCCGCGCAGCTCGCGGACTTCGGCGACTCGGACAGCAACGATCTGCACGACCTGCTCTCGGCGCGCGCCATCGTGCTCTGGGGCAAGAACCCGCACGTCTCGGGGCCGCACCTCCTGCCCGTGCTCGCCGAGGCGCGCAGGCGCGGCGCGCGCGTCGCGCTCGTCGACCCGGTGCGCCACCGCGGCGCCTCGCTCGCCGACCTCGTGGTGCAGCCGCGCCCGGGGGGGGACTTCGCGCTCGCGATGGGCGTCTCGCGGCTGCTGCGCGAGCGCGGCCTCTGGCGCGCCGACCTCGGCTCGTACTGCGACGACGTCGAGGCGCACGCGGCGCTCGTCGGCTCGCGCGGCGTCGACGACTGGGCGCGCGAGGCGGGCGTGGCGCGCGCCGACGTCGAGGCGCTCGCCACGCTCTACGCCGAGGCGCCCGCGGCCATCCTCGTCGGCTGGGGCATGCAGCGTCGCTCCAACGGCGCCGCGATCGTGCGCGCGCTCGACGCGCTCGGGCTCGTCACGGGCAACGTCGGCGTCGCGGGGGGCGGGGTCTCGTTCTACTTCAAGCGCCGCGGCGCGTTCGACGCGAGCGTGTTCGCCGGGCCGCCTGCGCCCCGCACGATCCGCGAGCCGATGTTCGGCCAGGAGGTGCTCGCGGCGCGCGAGCCGCCCATTCGCGCGCTCTGGATCACCGCGGGCAACCCCGTCGTCATGCTCCCCGACTCGGCGCGCGTCGCCGAGGCGATCCGCACGCGCGAGCTCTCGGTCGTCGTCGATGCGTTCCTCACCGGCACCGCGCGCGAGGCGACGGTGGTGCTGCCCGTCACGACGATGCTCGAGGACGACGATCTCGTCGGCGCCTACGGGCACCACTACCTGGGCGAGGTCTCGCCCGCGGTCGAGGCGCCCGTGGGCGTTCGCACCGATCTCGCGATCGTGCAGGGGCTCGCCGAACGGCTCGGCCTCGGCGACGTCGTCGCCGGCGACGCACGCTCGTGGAAGGAGCGCGCGCTCCCCTCGGTGCCGCTCGCTCGTTTCGGCGAGGGGGCGGTGCGCAGCCCCGCGTCGCCGCGCGTCGCGTTCGAGGGGCGGCGCTTCCCCACCGCGACGGGTCGCGCGCGCCTCGTCGCGGTCGCGCCTCGCGAGGCGCCGAGCCCGACGCCGTCGTTCCCGCTCTTCTTGCAGGCCCTCTCGCACCCCAGGTCGCAGTGCTCGCAGTGGTCGCCCGCCGAGCCCGACGGGCCGCTCGTCGCGGCGGTGCACCCCGCGAGCGCGGCGGGGGTCGCCGACGGGGCCCGGGCGCGGCTGACGAGCGCGCTCGGGTCGCTCGAGGTCGTCGTGCGCCACGACCCGAGCGTGCACCGCGAGGTGGTCGTCGTGCCGAAGGGGGGCTCTTTCGCGCGCGGGCGCTCGGCCAACGCGCTCACCGCTGCGCGGCTGACCGACGACGGCGAGGGGGCGGCCCTGTACGAAGAGCCCGTGCGTCTCGACCCCGTGGTCGACTAGAGTCGGCGAGGCCACCGGTGCTGCTCTCCGTCGTCCTCGTCAACTGGAACTCGCGCGACGATCTCGTCGCGTGCCTCGAGTCGCTGCGCGCGCAGACGCACCGCGAGCTCGAGGTCCTCGTCGTCGACAACGGCTCGGAGGACGGCTCCGCGGCGATGGTCCGCGAGCGCTTCCCCGAGGTGACGCTCATCGACGCCGGCGAGAACCTCGGCTTCGCCGAGGGGTGCAACCGCGGCATCGCCGCCTGCACGGGCCCGTGGGTCGCGCTGCTCAACAACGACGCGGTCGCCGACGACGACTGGGCGGCCGAGCTCGTCGCGGCGGCCGAGGCCGCGCCTGCTGCGTGCGGAATGCTCCAGTCGCTCATGGTCTTCTACGACCGCCCCGACACGATCAACTCGACCGGCATCGAGCTGCTCACCAACGGACGCGGCCGCGACCGCCACGAGGGCAGGCCGCGCCCCGAGGGCGAGCGAGCGGCCGAGCCGATCTTCTGCCCGACCGGCGGCGCCGCCGCGTACCGGCGCACCATGCTCGACGCCATCCGGCTGCCCAGCGGGTGGCTCGACCGCACCTACTTCTGTTACTTCGAGGACCTCGACCTCGGCTGGCGCGCGCGGCTCGCCGGCTGGGACGCCCTCTACGTCCCGAGGTCGCGCGTGCGCCACCGCTACCACGCGAGCACCTCGCGCCGCAGCCGCGCGTGGATGGTGCGCGTCACGCGCCTCAACCGCATGCGCACGCTCGCGAAGAACGCCTCACCGGCGATGGCCCTGCGCTCGCTGCCCACCACGCTCGGCGCGCTCGCCGAGCTCGCCTGGTACGGCGGCCTGCTCGACGTGCCGGGCGCGCTGCGCTCGGCGCTCGCCGAGCGCGACAGCGTGCGGGCGATCGCGCGGCGCGAGCGGCGCGAGGTCGAGGCGGCCTGGCTCGCGCGCCCCTGAGCTGGGGCAGCCACGCGACGTCGTGAGCTGGGGCAGCGCTTCGACGTCGTGACGTGGGTCAGCGCCCCGCGCGCAGCGCGCGGGCGGCCGAGAGCGGGTGCAGCGCGATCTGCGGCCAGTAGAGGCGCGGGTAGGTGACGCGCAGCCTCCAGTCGAGCGCGGCGATCTGCGCGTCGGAGAGCGTGTTGCGGCTCGCCGCGTGGCGGCGGTAGCCGAGCAGCGGCGCGGGCACGAGCACGCCCTCGAAGCCGTGCGCGAGCAGGCGCACCCACAGCTCGCAGTCCTCGTGCGCGGTGCGCCACGCGGTGCTGAAGCCCCCGACGTGCTCGAACGCGCTGCGCCGCAGCATGGCCGAGGCGTTGACGAGGTTGCCGCGCAGCACGCGGCGGCGCGAGAAGGGGCGCGACGCGTGGAGCCCCTCGGCCGCGCCGAAGTAGCGCATCTGCGTGTAGGCGTAGGCGACGTGGGGCGGCGCGGCGTCGAGCGCGTCGGAGCAGCGCTCGACGTAGGTCGGCTCGAGCACGTCGTCGGCGTCGAGGAAGACCAACCGCTCGCCGCGCGCGACCTGCGCCCCGTGGTTGCGCGCGGCGCTCACGCCCTGGTTGCTCTGCTCGACGAGCGTCACGGGGTAGCGACGCGCGACCTCGCGGCTGTCGTCGGTCGAGCCGTCGTCGACGACCACGACCTCCACCGGGCGGTACGTCTGCGCGAGCGCCGACGCGATGGCCTCGCCGAGGTAGCGCCCGTAGTTGTGGCTCGCGACGACGATGCTCACGAGCGGGCGCTCGGCCCCGCGGCGCGCGCGCGCCTGGATCGCGTCGACCTTCGCCGCGTACGGCGTGCCCACGTCGTGCTCGGCGCGCTGGCGTCGCAGGTCGCCCTCGTGCTCATCGAGCCAGCGCATCGCCGCGATGCGCCCGCGGCGCTCGTCGCTCGGGCGCGCGCGCGCCACGACGCGATCGACGCGCACGCGGCGGCGCATCGCGCCCATCTCGCGCGCGAGGTCGGCGTCGGCGAGGTGGCGGTGCGCGAAGAGCATCCGGTTCTTCGCCATCCAGAAGAAATAGCGCCAGGGCTGCGCGGCGGTGGACGCGCGCACGCGGTGCCAGGCCGCGGGGGCGCCGGTGTAGAAGAGGCGCCAGCCGCGCCGGATGGCGCGCGCGAAGAAGTCGGTCTCCTCGTAGTAGGCGAAGAACGTCGGCTCGAGGAACGCGCCGCCGACGTCGTCGATCGCGCGCCTGCGGATCATCACGCAGGCGCCCGAGAGCGTGGCTGCCTCCTCGACGACGTCCGGCACGTTCATCAGCGCGTCGGTGAAGCCGGTGCGCGGGTCGACGCGCGAGTGGGCGTAGTAGCCGTTGGTGCGCGCGCCGAGCGGGTTGTCGTCGTTCCAGAGGTAGATCTTGCCCGCTGCGGCGGCTGCGTCGGGGTGCGCCTCGAGGAAGTCGACGAGCTCGTCGATCCAGCGCTCCTCGATGACCGCGTCGTTGTTGACGAGCGCGACGTAGTCGCCCGTCGCGAGCGCGAGGCCGACGTCGTTGCCCTCGGCGAACCCGAGGTTGTCGGCGTTGCGCACCAGCTTCACGGCGGGGAACGACGCGGCGACGTCGGCCGCGTCGTCGGCCGACGCGTTGTCGACGACGATGACCTCGAGGGGCTCGTAGCGCGTCGCGAAGATCGCC
The DNA here is from genome assembly GCA_903893335.1 of uncultured delta proteobacterium. GTDB lineage: Bacteria > Myxococcota_A > Polyangia > Polyangiales > Polyangiaceae > CAITLX01. The sequence continues at coordinate 7,147 of CAITLX010000246.1, forward strand.
TCGAGCGACAACCGGAGGTCGGCCGACCGGTTGTAGCTCACGACGATCACGCTGACCTTCGGGCGCATGGGGCCGCCCAGCGTGCACGACGCTTCGCGGTGGGGCAACCTCACCCGACGCCCCGCGGGCGCTCAGCCGCCGGTCGGCGCGTCCGAGCCCGCGTCCCGAGCGGACGAGTCGCACCCGCAGAGGCCCGAGGCGCAGGTCGCGCGCCCGCCGGGGCACGCGCAGCAGGTCGCCGCGTCCGAGCAGGCTTCGCCGGCGCCGTGGCACGCCTGGCAGACGGTGCCGCTCGCGGCGCCCGCGGCGTCGCAGACCAGCCCCGACCCGCAGCTCGAGCCGCCGGACCACCGCTCGCAGGCTTGCCCGTCCGACAGGAAGTGCTGGCAGATCGAGCGGTTGCGGTTGCACGTCATGTCGCCCGGGCACCGCGCGCCGCACGACGCGGACGCCCCGTCGGGCGCGCAGGGTGACCCCTCGACGCAGCTCGCGGCGGTCGCCGTCGCCCCGCAGCAGCCGCAAGCGGGGTCTCCGCCGAGCGGCGCGGTGTCGCACGCGCCGCGCGCGGCGAGCAGGTTTCCGGGGCCAGCGCCGTCGCTGCACCCGTTCGCGCCCGACGCTGTGGCGAGCGCGGCGGCAGCGGCGAGCAGGGCGCGCACGAGCGCGAGGCGCGAGGTCGAGCGGGCTGCGTTCACGGCGTACCTCCCTTGGCGTCGGACGCGGTGCCGTCGATGTGGTGCTCGGTGGCGGCCTTGCACGCGGTCTCGACGTTCGTCGGGCCGTCGCTGGTGCGCACGATGCGCAGCTCGACGCGGCGGTTGCGATCGAGGCCGCGGCCCCAGAGCGCCGGGTCGATGGGGCAGTGGTGCCCGTAGCCCACCGACGTGAGGCGCGAGGGGTCGACGCCGCGCTGCACGAGCGCCGCGCGCACCGCGTCGGCGCGCGCCTGCGTCAGCTTCACGTTCTCGCTCGCACGCCCCGAGAAGTCGGCGTGCCCCTGGATCTCGACGAGGCGCACGTCCGGCCGCCCCTCGAGCGTCGCGGCGATCTCGTCGAGGAGCTTGGTCGAGGTCGGGCCGATCTCGGCCTTGCCGCTCGCGAAGTAGATCATCTCGCTGATCGTGATCGCCGCGCCGGCCACCTGCACGCGCCCCTCGTCGGGGCAGCCGTCGGCGTCGTCGACGCCGTTCACGGTCTCCGGCTCGTCGGGGCACCTGTCGGCCTCGTCGGCGACGCCGTCGTGGTCGCGGTCGGCGGTGGGGCAGCCGTCGCCGGGCTCGGGCGCGAGGCCGTCCTCCTTCCCGTCGGGGCACCGGTCGGCGTCGTCGAGCACGCCGTCTGCGTCGGCGTCGGCAGGCGGGGCGGCGACCGCTGCCACCGGCGGGCTCGCGAGGGGGCGGTCGTCGTCGCGCGCGGGGACGGGCCCGAGCAGCCACGCCTCGGGCGCGTGGAACGCCACGAGCACCCCCGCCTGCGCCACGAAGTGCCACGCGCGCTCGTCGCTCGGAAGGTCGAGCGAGGCCGAGGCGCCCGCGGCTGTCTTGGTGCTCACCGACGAGAAGCGCCCGACGTCGAGCGCGGCGAAGGGGGTGATGAGCAGCCTGTCGCTCGCGCCGAGCGCGAGGTAGCCGCCGCCGAGGCGGAGGTCCCACGACGCGGCGCTGCGCTCGTCGCTGCCGGTCGCGCCCGGCACGGTCGTCTTGAACGCGTCGCGATCGACGCCAGCCTCGACGTAGAACGTCCTGCGCTCGGGCCGGAGCAGGTAGCGGATGCTCGCGCCGAGCTGCGTCGAGGTCGCGCTCTCGGGCTTCGAGGTGCCCGGCAGGTGCTCGATGAACGCGCCGTGCGCGAACACGCCCCACTGCCGCCGGAAGAGCACCCCGGCGTGCAGGTCGAGGCCCGCGCCGCCGCGGAGCGAGCGCTGGAACGCGCCCTCGGGCCCCTTCGCCACGGCGCCGAGCGGCACCTGGGCCGCGACGCCCGCTCCGACCGCCAGCCCCGCGTGCCC
>CAITLX010000247.1 GCA_903893335.1 uncultured delta proteobacterium
GCGAGCGCCGACGCGCCGGCGAGCTTCGCGCGCGGCGGGGCCTCGTCGCCCGCTCCTCCCCTGCCCTACGCGCGCGTCGAGCCCGCGCCGCGCGCCGCCGAGGGTGGCGGCCCGCGCTTCGCCAACCTCACGTTCGTCGCGCAGGTGCGCCAGACGTTCCTCGTGTGCGAGGGGCCCGACGGCCTGTACGTGCTCGATCAGCACGCCGCCGCCGAGCGCGTGGCGTTTCACCGCCTGCGCCGCGCCTACGCCGGGCGCGACGTCGCGACCCAGACGCTGCTCTTCCCCATCAGCGTCGAGGTCACCGCCGCCGACGCGGCGCTCGTCGAGGAGGAGCAGGACGCCTTCCAGCGCGTCGGCCTCGACGTGCGCATCGCGGGCCCGACGCGCGTCTCGGTGCACGCCGTGCCCAAGCTGCTGACGCGCGCCACGCCCGAGACGCTGGTGCGCGATCTGCTCGCCGAGGCGAGCCGCTCGGGCGGGCGCGCCTTCTCCGACGCCGTCGACCTCGTGCTCGCGACGATGGCGTGCCACGGCTCGGTGCGCGCCGGCGACAAGCTCACGCGCGAGGAGGCCACCGCGCTGCTCGGCGCGCTCGACGACGTGGACTTCGCGGGGCACTGCCCGCACGGCCGCCCCATCGTCACGCGCATGGGGTGGGAAGAGCTCGAGCGCAAGGTCGGGCGACGTTGAGCCTCGCGCCTCCGGCCGACGGCGCGCTGCTCGTCGTCGTCGGCCCGACCGCCTCGGGCAAGAGCGCGCTCGCGCTCGACCTCGCGGCGCGCTTCGACGGCGAGATCGTGGGCGCCGACAGCGTGCAGGTCTACCGCAGGTTCGACGCGGGCTCGGGCAAGCCCTCGGCCGAGGAGCGCGCGCGCGTGCCGCACCACCTGCTCGACGTCGCCGACCCGAGCGAGCCGATGGACGCCGCGCGCTTCGTCGCGCTCGCCGACGCGGCCATCGCGGACGTGCGGTCGCGCGGCAAGCTCCCCATCGTGTGCGGCGGCAGCTTCCTCTGGGTGCGCGCGCTGCTGCACGGGCTCGCCGACGCTCCGCCCGCCGACGACGCCCTGCGCGCGCGGCTCGCCGCCGAGGCCGTGCGCGACGGGCGCGGCGCGCTGCACGCGCGGCTCGCCCTGGTCGACCCCGAGGCCGCCGCGCGCCTCGCGCCCAACGACTTCGTGCGCGTCAGCCGCGCGCTCGAGGTCTGGGAGCTGACCGGGCAGACGATCTCCGACCGCCAGCGCGCGCACGGCTTCGCCGAGGTGCGCCACAAGGCGCAGATGGTCGGCGTGCAGCGCACGTCGCTCGAGCTCGCCGCGCGCATCGAGGCGCGCACGCGCGCGTTCCTCGCAGCCGGCTGGATCGACGAGGTGCGCGCGCTGGTCGAGGCGGGGCTGCGCGACGCGCGCGCGATGCACGCGGTCGGCTACCGCCAGGTGCTCGACCACGTCGAGGGGCGCCTGCCCCTGGCCGAGCTCGCGCCCGCGATCGACCAGGCGACGCGCGTGTTCGCGAGGCGTCAGCGCACGTGGCTGCGCGATCGCGGCGTCACGTGGACCGCGCCGTAGGCGCGCCGAGCGCGAGGCTCGCGTCGAGCAGCTCGCCGAACGTCGTCGGCGCGAAGGTGCGCACGGCGCCGACGAGCACCGCGACGTCGCTCGCGGGCGGGACGGGGCGGTGGACGACCTGCGCCTCGATCGTGAAGGCGAGCGGCGCAGGCAGGGGCGACGGAGCGGGCTCGACGGCGGGCGGCGCCTCGGGCACGACGAACGTCACCGGGGGGGGCGGCGGGGGCGCCGGCACGATCGTCGTGATCGTCGCCGGGTGCACGTCGGGCAGCCTCGCGGTCGGCACGTGCTCGATGGGCGGCTCGGGCTCGTAGTAGGCGAGCGAAGCCGCGTCGATGTCGCTCAGCGACGGCTCGGCGGCGCGGCGCACTTGCCCCTCGTCGGCGGACTCGAGCTCGAGCGCGTCGCTCGCGTGGTGCGCGGCGGGGAGATCGACCGTGCCGCCGATCTGCTCGGGCGTGGGCGCCGGGGGATGCACCGACGCGCGCTCGGGGAACGCGTGACCGTCGTGGAGCTCGAAGGGCTCCGACGGCGAGACGGCGGCTGTGACCTCCTGGCGACCGGACTCGGGAGGCGGCGTGTGCTCGGGGGCGGCGGCGGTGAGCGCGTCGTGCCGCTCGTCGGTCGCGCGCGCCTCGGCCTCGACCTCGGCGGCTGGCTCGACGCGCATGCGGCGGGACGAGGTCGGGGCGGCCTCCTCCTCGTCGGGCTCCAGCACCAGCTCTTGATCGGCCGCGGGCTCCGGCTCGGCGGCCACGAGGTCCGCCGCGTCCAGCTCGCTGACGGGCGAGAGCTCCTCGACGGGGGCCGGCACGACGACCGCACCGACGATGTCGTCGAGCTCGCTCGCTGGGCCGATCTCCTCGAGCTCACCGAGCTCGGCGAGATCGCCGAGGTCGATGGAGGCCGGCGCGGCCACCTCGAGCTCGAGCTCTTCGGCGATGGGCTCGGCCAGCTCACGCTCGAGCGCTTCCGCGACGGACTCGGCCTCCGGCTCGATCGCTTCCGCGACAGACTCGGCCTTCGGCTCGATCGCTTCCGTGACGGACGCGGCGGCGACGGGCTCGGCGATGTTCCGAGCGACAGACGCGGGCGCGACGTCGCTCACCACCAGGTCGTCGGTCGGGCGCACCGTCGCCGGCTCGTCGTCC
>CAITLX010000248.1 GCA_903893335.1 uncultured delta proteobacterium
GCCTGGGCGCGTAGACGGGCATGTAGCCGACCGCGAGGCGTCCCGGGTTGTCGCGCTTCCACGCGGCTGCGTTCGCGAGCCCGTGGTCCTCGAGCAGCGCGTGGGCGCGGCGGAGCACGTCGCGCGCCGGGTCGGCGTCGCGGGGCGCGGGGGCGAGGGGAGCCTTCACGGGGTCGCCTTTCTGCGCGCGGGGCGAGGCGCGGGCTTGACGAGCTGCAAGAGCGGCGGAGAGGGGCGGTCGCGCAGCACGCGCTCGACGCCGGCGACGTCGGCGGCCCGAGGGCACTCGGGGCGCAGGCCGCACAGGGCGAGGCGCTGGAAGCTGCGCGCGAGCTGCTCGGGGGTGCCGTGCTCGTCGGCGTGGTACCAGCCATACGTCCAGTTGAGCATCCCGAAGACGGCGTACGTCTGGCGATCGAGCTCGCTCGGGTCGACCGCGGGCGCGCGCTTGCCCGGCACGCAGCGCTCGGCCTGCATCGCTCCGGCGACGACCGCGCGCCCGAGCTCGAAGTAGCGCTCCTTGGCGGCGCGAATGGGGCGCCTGCGCCCCGGCGCCAGCGTGCTCGCCTCCTGCACGAGCACCTGCATGACGGCGTGGTGCGAGGCCACGTAGCGCAGGTGCTGCAGCATGAAGGCGTAGAGCCGCTCGCCCGGGTCGACGATGTCGGCGGTGACCTGCTCGGCCGACTGCACGAGCGACTCGAACGCGCGCAGCTGCAGGTCGAAGAGCAGCTCCTCCTTCGAGCGGTAGTAATTGTAGAAGCCCGCGAGGCTCTTGCCGAGCGCGGCCGCCAGCGCGCGCATCGACATGCCGTGGTAGCCCTGCGCGGCGATGGCGACGGCGGCCTTCTCGAGGATCTCGAGGCGACCCTCGAGCTTGTGCGATGGGCGGGCCATCAGCGGTCTCTCCAGGCCGGCGCGCGCTTGGCGAGGAACGCGGCGATCCCCTCGTTGCCGTCGTGGCTCGTGAGCAGCTCGCCGACGTACTGCGCCTCGGCGCGGTCGAGGGGCGCGCCGAGCATCTCGAGCAGCCCCGAGGCGCGGCGGGCGGCCTTCGTGGCCTGCCGCACGGTGAACGCCGAGAGCGGGAAGAGCTCGCGCGCGGCCCACGCGAGCACGTGCTCGACCGCGTCGGAGGCCGCCACGAGCTCGGCGAGCATCCCGGCGCGCTGCGCGTCGTTCGCGTCGATCTCCGCGCCGGTGACCACCATTCGCTCCGCGAGCGCGTGGCCGAGGCGCGCGGCGCCGATGGCCGCGAGCACGGGGGGAAAGACCCCGAGCTTCACCTCGGGGCACGCGAACCTCGCGCTCGGCGTCGCAAACACGAAGTGGCAGGCGAGCACCGCCTCGAAGGCGCCGCCCAGGCATTTGCCGTGCACGACCGGCGCGATGGGCACGGGGTACGACGCCAGGTCGCGCACGAAGGCGTGAAAGGCCTTGAGCATCGCGGGGGCGCGCGAGGCCTCGTGCTCCTCGACGGCCGCGCCGAACGAGAAGTGAGGCCCCTCGGCCGTCCAGACGACGAGCTTGAGCCGCGGGTCGTCGCGGTGCGCGGCGAGCGCGGCGGAGATCGCCTCCATGCGCGCCATGGACAGCACGTTGCCCTTGGGCGCATCGAGCACCAGCCGCAGAAGCTGGCCCGAATCGGTCGACTCGGCGCGGACCTCGAGGCTCACGGGGTGCCTTGCCGAGCCTTGCGGAAGCCCGCGAGCGCCGACGGCGCGAGCACCTCCTCGACGAGCGCGCGGTCGGCGACCGCCCCCTCGGCGACGCGGCGGCGGTACTTGGCAAAGTCGATCTCGCGCTCGTTGCGGTCGCCGTAGTGGAAGGCCGAGAAGCCCGGCACGGCCTCGTGGTTCATGTTGAGCGCGAGCCAGCTTCGGCTCGACTCGCCGTTCTTCTGCCAGTGCTCGAGCTTCTTCTTGCGGAAGCTCTCGAGCGTGCGGCGCGTGCAGTCGGGGAAGGTGTGCAGCACCTTGGTGACGAGCCGGTCGCAGGCGAGGTCGAGGCGCGAGAGATCGACCTTGCAGCCGGCGGCGGCGGCCTTGGCGGCGTCCTTCGCGGCGCCCTCCTTGTAGTCGCCGTAGACGACGTTGCCGACCTCGTCGAGCATGCGATCGGTCACGACGAAGGGATTGGGGACGAAGGTGCCGTCGGCCGCGCGGTAGACGGGGGCGATCTCGTTGACCAGGCCGATGTTGAGCGCCTTGTGCGCCGACCAGGGCTCGCAGAGCACGAGCGACTCGACCGCCCTGCCGACGCCGACGTACAGATCGAGGAAATCGGTCGAGCCGCCGTCGGGCGCCGAGCCGTGGATCGGGCCAGCCTGGCCGAAGCGCGCATGATCGCCCGCGACCGTGAAGTCGCACGCCATGCCGATCTCCTGGCCGCCGGCGATGCGCATGCCGTTGACGCGACAGATGACCGGCTTGTCGCAGAGCAGGATGCTCGTGACCATGTCGTTGAACAGCCGCATGTACTGCAGGTACTCGGTGGGCCGCTCTGCGTAGTAGGTCGCGTACTCCTCGGTGTTGCCGCCGGTGCAGAAGGCCTTGTCGCCGACCGCGGTGAACACGACCGCGACGCAGCGCCGGTCGACGCTCGCGCGCCGGAAGGCGAGGATGACGTCCTTGACCATCTGCGTCGTGTACGAGTTGAGCTGCTTCTCGTTGTCGAGGATGATCCACACCTGGTGCAGCCCCTCGACGGGCTTGCCCGCGCGGTCGAGCACCGGGCGCGTCTCGTAGCGGATGGCGCGGAAGACGTAGTCGGGGACGAGCTCGTGGTTCTTCAGTTCGGTGCTGGGCATGGGCTCTCCGGGGGGACTCGAAGGCGCGTCGGCGCGCGAATGCAGACTAGACTCGGGGGTCGAACACGACCGGGATCAGACTCGGGGGTCGAGCACGACGCGCCGCGTGAGGCGGTGGCCGCGCATGTCGTCGAGCACGGCGTTGACCTCGCCCATCGAGCGGACCTCGACGAAGGGCTCGAGCGCGACGCGGCCGTCGCGGATCATCGCGAGCGCCTCGGGGTAGGCCTCGGGGGGGCAGCCCCAGGTGCCGTGCACCGTGGCGTCGAACGCCATGAGGTTGGACAGGCGCAGCGGTGTCTTCTCGGGGGTGAAGCCGACCTGCACCATGGTCGAGGCGCGCCCGATGAGGCCAAAGGCGAGCTGCTGGGTCGCGGGCAGGCCGGCGCACTCGAAGATCTTCCAGTCCCAGGTGTCGGCCGACACCGAGCGCGCGAAGCGCTGCACGTCGTCGCGCACGTCGCGCAGCTCGCGCCCACCGGTCTGCACCGTGTGGCGGGCGCCGTGCTGCGCGATGAGCTCGAGGCGCGCGTCCGAGACGTCGAGCGCGACCGCCGCGAGC
>CAITLX010000249.1 GCA_903893335.1 uncultured delta proteobacterium
GCCGTTGAAGCCGACGACGACGTGCCCCGCGTCGTCGATGGAGAGGGCGACCTCGTCGCTGGAGTACTCGCCGACGTCCGCGCGCATCGACGCGCCGAAGTGGGTGCGCGGCGGCGGCGCGAGGTAGTTCGCGCCCGTCGGGTCGTCGGACTGGAAGCACGCGACGCCCGCGCCGCGGGTCGCGACGAAGCCGGTCGGCGCGCACGCGAGCTTCGGGCTCTGGCGGCCGATGTCGCGGCACGCGTAGCCCTGGCGGCAGTCGGTGGGGACCTTGCACGCGAGCAGGCACTGCCCCTGGCCGAAGCCGCCGCCGCCCGAGCAGACGCCGCCGACGCTCGTGCACTGGGAGTCCTGCTGGCAGCTGCGCGTGCAGTAGCCGCCGGGCCAGCGGGTCGGGTCGTCGCCCCGCTGGGCGTCACCCTGGTAGCAGGTGAGCGTGCCGGAGCAGTCGGCCGGGTTGTCGCCGACGCCGTCGCAGGCGCTCCCGAGCCCCACCGTCGGCGCGGCATCGGCGTCGGGCGACGCCTCGGGCGCGGCGTCTGCGGTCGCGTCCACGCCCGGCGTGCCGGCGTCGTCGAGCGGGAGGTCGGCCTCGACGCGGGCTCCGCAGCCTGCCAGCCCCGCGGGCGCGACGGCGAAGCAGAGGGACGACGAGACGAGGAGAAACGGGTGAAGCCTGAGCATGAAGAGGTCAGCCTAGGGGCCAGAGGGACAGGGCCGTCAAGCGATTCGAGCGCCGCGTGCACCGTTGCGGGCGCTCGCCCTCGCGGCTACGAGGAGGCGCGCATGATGCTCGGACACCCCCGGAGCGGAGCGTGGCTCGCCCTCGCGATCCCGCTCGCGTGCGGCTGCCGCAAGCCGACGCCCCCGCCGTCGGCCTCGGACCTCGAGCGCGCGGCTGCTCCCACGGCCGCGTCCGCCGCGCCCGCGCCCGCGCCGGCCCCGGGTCGCTGCGCGCCGCTCGAGGGAGCGCAGGGGTTCGTCCTCGGCGACGGCTCCGACGGGGGGGCCGACGACACGACGCTGCCCTTCGCGGCCGAGGTCGGCGACGGCGTCGCGTTCGGCGGCGGGTTCGCCGTGGGGGCGCTGTACCCGACGGGGCGCTCGACGTCGGCGGGGGTCATCACGCTCGCGCGCGACGGCGGCTCTCCGCGGCTCGTGCAGCTCGGGGCGGCGCACGGTGACATCGATCCTCCGCGGCTCGCGGCGCGCGGCTCCGCGCTCGTCGTCGGCGTGCTCGAGCCCGAGCCGAACGGCCGGGCGCTTCGCCTCGCGACGATCGACGGGGACAAGGTCACCTGGGGCGCGACGCTGCGCGAGGGGCGCGACGAGTCGCAGGCCTTCGACCTCGGGCTCGGCGACCCACGCGGGGTCGTGGCGTGGGACGACGAGCGCAAGTCCGGCGGCGTCATCGTCGTGTCCACCTTCGTGGCCGCCAACCCGGCGACCGCGACGCCCGGCCGCGTCGTCACCTCCGAGTCGACCGACGCCGAGCTGCCGCGCCTGGTCGCGAGGCCGGGCGGGTTCTGGCTCGCCTACGTCGCGCGCCGCGGCAGCGGCGACCAGCCCGACGCGCGCTGGGTCAGCGAGGAGGTCGGGTTTCGCTGGATCGAGATCGTCCCGCTCGACGCGAACGGCTCGCCGGCGGGCGCCGTGCGCGCGGCCTCGGCGCGCGACGGGCACGTCCTGGCCTTCGACGCCGCGCCGCTTCCCGATGGCGGCGTGCTGCTCGTGTGGCGCGACGACGACGGCCCTGGCGGCTCGGGCGGCGGGCGGGTCATGCGCGCCGTGGCGCGCGCCGGCTCGATCGAGCCCGCCGCGGTGCTCGCGGACGAGGGGGTCGGCGCGGGTGTCCCCTCGCTGCTCGGCGGTCTGCTCGCCGTGAGCGACGTCGCGGGTGCGACGCGCGTGGGCGCGCTCGGACCGAGCGGAGAGCTGCTCGCGCCGCTGGTCGCCGAGCCCACCATCGGCGTCGGCGCGCCGCTGGCGGCCGA
>CAITLX010000250.1 GCA_903893335.1 uncultured delta proteobacterium
CCGTCGAGCGCGCCTGGCGCCGGCCTGGCCTCGCGGGGCCGTTCGACCTGGTCCTCGCCGACCCGCCGTGGCGCGACGTGCCGACCGGCGCCCTCGGCCGCGCGCTCGCCGCGCTCGCCGAGCAGGGGCGCCTCGCACCCGACGCGCGCGTCGTCGTGGAGCACGCCGCGAGCGACGCCCCCCCGGTGCTCGCGGGCCTGGAGCGGCACGACGAGCGGCGCTACGGCGACACCGCCCTCGCCTTCTACTCCCTCGCCGACCCCGGCCCTCTTGCCGTCGTCTGAACGCTTCTGCTGACGTCCGCTGGTTTTCCCGTATACTTCCGCGCGCGCATGAGCCAGTCGAACCTGCCCCCGTCGGATCTGCCCCCCTCGCCGTCGATGCTGCCGGGCGCGCCCTCGCGCGGCCCCGGTCCCTTCGTCGCGATCGCGGTCCTGCTCGTCGCCGCCATCGTCGGCGCGTTCCTCTGGATCAACCGGAGCGCCGCGCCTGCCCCCGCTCCGACGTCGAAGCCCGTCGCCACGGCCTCGGCCACGGCCACCGCGGCGCTCGGCGAGGCACCGCCCCCGCCGCCGCCGGTCGAGGAGGACGCGGGAGCCGCTGCTCCCGACTCGGGCGCCAAGGTCGCCGCCGGTGGCGGAGGTGGCTGCGGCGCGTGCCGCGGGACCGCCAGCGCCGCGCTGCGGTCCGCCTTGGCCGGCAGGGCCGGCTCCGCGCGCAAGTGCTACGAGCGCGCGCTGCGGGTCAACTCCTCGATCCAGGGCTCCATCAAGGTCGGCGTCCGCGTCGACTCCACCGGCTCGGTGTGCTCGGCCAGCCTCGTCGAGGACAGCATCCACGCCGGCGACGTCACGTCGTGCGTGCTCAACATGTACCGCGGCCAGAAGTTCCCGCCCGCCGAGGGGGGCTGCGTCGAGGTCAACATCCCGATCTCGTTCTCGCCGCGCGAGGGCAAATGAAGACCACGCTCGTCGTCCTCTCCGCCGCGGCGCTCATGGGCCTCGCAGGCGCCATCACGCTCGCGTGCAGCGCAGCCGACGGCGCCACCCCCGTCTGCGAGGACACCGTCGACCCGGTCTCGGGCGTCACCATCGACGGCGGCTCCTGCTTCACGCTGCCCGGCGACGCCCACTTCGTCGACGACGCGGACATCCCCGACGGCGGCTGAGCGCGGCGATGGCCGCGGTGCTGCTCACCGTCGCCTACGACGGCAGCCTGTACTCGGGCTGGGCGCCGCAGGCCAACGCCCGCACGATCGCGGGCGAGCTGCTCGGTGCGGTGCGCGCGGTCGATCCGGGCGTGCGCGAGGTGCGCGGCACGAGCCGCACCGACGCCGGCGTGCACGCGCGCTGCCAGATCGCCGCCTTCGACCCGACGCGCGAGATCACGCCGCGCGGCTGGGCCCTCGCGCTCGCCGCCGAGCTCCCCGCCGAGATCGCCATCCGCTCGGTAGGCACCGTCGCCGACGGCTTCGACCCCCGGCGCCACGCGGTCCGCAAGCGCTACCGCTACCTCGTCCTGCGCGACGAGTCGCGCGATCCGTTCCACGAGCGGCGCGCGTGGCGCACCTTCCACCCGCTCGATCTCGACCTCGCCCGCGCCGAGGCCGAGGCCCTCGTCGGCACGCACGATTTCATGGCCTTTCGCTCGGTGCGCGACCAGCGCGTCGACACCGTGCGCACCATCGAGTCGGCGACCTGGACGACGCTGCAAGACACGCCGCAGGTGCTCGCGTTCGACATCGTCGGCACCGCGTTCCTCTACAACATGGTGCGCATCATCGCGGGCACCCTCGTCGACGTGGCGCGCGGGCGGCTCGCGCCCGGCGCCGTCGCGCGCGCGCTCGCTTCGCACGAGCGGCGCGATCTCGGCACCACCGCTCCCGCGCACGGCCTGTACCTCGAGCGCATCGACCTCGACGTCGTCCCCGACGACGTGTGGCCGCTGTAGCATCGCTCCGATGTGCACAGGCAAGGTCGCCGGCCTCGTGCTCGCCTGCGGCGTCGCCGTCGGCGCGCCTGCGTTCGCCGCGGAGCCCAGCGCCAGCCACGCAGAGGCGCGGCGACTGTCCGACGCGTTCTCGGCCGTCGCCGATCGCGTGAGCCCGAGCGTCGTGCAGCTCGAGGTCGCCGTGCGCGAGCGCAGCCAGGCGTCCGTTCGCTGGTACCGCGGCGGCCCCGGTGCCGACGAGACGGCCGTGCAGCGCGGCATGGGCTCCGGCGTCGTGCTCACCGCCGACGGCGCGATCCTCACCAACCACCACGTCGTCGAGGACGCGCTCTCCATCTCGGTCCGCCTGCGTGACGGCCGCTTGCTGCCCGCGCGCCTGCTCGGCCGCGACACGGCGACCGATCTCGCCGTCGTGAAGGTCGAGGCCAAGGGGCTCACCCCCGCGCGCTTCGCCGACAGCGATCGCGCGCGCGTCGGCGAGTGGGTCGTGGCCATCGGCTCCCCCTTCGGCCTCGGCTACACGGTGACGACGGGCGTGCTCAGCGCCAAGGGGCGCGGCGGGGTCGGCGTGAACGCCGTCGAGGACTACCTGCAGACCGACGCGAGCATCAACCCCGGCAACTCCGGCGGCCCGCTGGTGGACCTCGACGGCCAGGTGCTCGGCATCAACACGATGATCGTCGGCCGCGGGCAGGGCATCGGCTTCGCGATCCCGTCCAACCTCGCGCGGCGCGTCGCCGAGCAGATCGTCGCCAAGGGCTTCGTGCAGCGCGCGTGGATCGGCGTCGGCATCCAGGACGTCACGCCCGAGCTCGCCGCCGAGCTGCACGTCGAACCAGGCGCAGGCGCGCTCGTCAATGGCGTCGCGCCCGACGGCCCGGGCGCGCGC
>CAITLX010000251.1 GCA_903893335.1 uncultured delta proteobacterium
GCCGCAGACGATGGGGGGGTGCCCGTCGCCGTCCTTGTCGAGCGTCGTGAAGGTGCAGACCGAGCGCGCCGGGTCGCAGGCGACGTTCGCGTGGCAGGCGTCGCTCCAGTGCTTGACGCAGTCGGCCTTCGTCGCGCACGCGACCAGCGACTGGCAGCCCGCGCCGATCTCGCAGAACTGCCCCGACGGGCACGCGGTCGCCCCGGTGGCGGGCCCGATGAGGTGCGAGCAGGCGCCCGCGGTGCAGGTGTCGACCGTGCACGAGATGCCGTCGTCGCACCCGCCGACGCACGCCGCGCCGGCGTCGGTGGACGCGTCGGCCCCCGCGCCGCCCGAGCCACCCGCCGCCGCTCCTGCGTCGTCGTCTCCGAACGCGGGGCTGCTGCCGCCCCCACAGCCGAGCACCACGACCGCGACCAGCGCGACGACCCACCCCGAGCGACCCATTCCGACACGCGCCATGCCAAGCACCTCGACCGGTCATCTTACCCGAGCAGCCGCCCCCGCGTCGCGCTCGCTCCCATCCGCCCCGTCGTCGCCGAGGCTCGATCGCGCCACCTTTCACGAGTATACGTCCGCCCATGAACCGCATGCCGCCTCGCATCGCGGGCCGGGCGCTCGTCGCCCTCCGCGTCGCCGCCGAGGCCCCGGGCACGGGCGCCGCGGTGCGCCAGTCTCTCCGCCACGCCCTCGGCGTCTCCGCGCTCGGCGACCTGCCCGAGGCCTACCGCGGCGACACGCCGATGGAGCAGCGCCCCGTGCAGGCGCGCGCGCGGCGCACGCTCGCGCACGCCGGGCTCGCCCTCCCCTCGCCCGCCGCCTGGGTGCACGGCTCGGCCGCCTACGGCCGCGCGTACGGCGCGCGGGAGAGCACGCCGCGCGAGGTCGTCGCGCGCGGCCTCGCGGCGCTCGACGAGCTTGCCTCGCGTCGCCCCACGATGAACCTCGTCGCCTGCCGCGACGACGCGGCGGCGCGGCGCGACGCCGAGGCCTCCACGGCGCGCTGGGCGTCGGGCGCGTCGCTCGGGCCGCTCGACGGCGTGCCCTTCCTGGTCAAGGACCAGCACGACGTCGCGGGGCTGCCCACGCGCCTCGGCACCATCTGCGAGCCCGATCAGCCCGCGCGCGCGGACGCCACGGTCGTCGCCCGGCTGCGCGCCGCGGGCGCCATCGTGCTCGCCAAGACGGTGCTCACCGAGTGGGGCATGTCCCCCATCGGCGCCAACGTGCACCAGGCGATGCCGCACAACGCGCACGACACGTCGCGCGCCGCCGGCGGCTCCTCGACGGGCTCCGCGGTCGGCGTCGCGCTCGGCCTCGTGCCGTTCGCGACCGCGGGCGACGGCGGCGGCTCGATCCGGATCCCGGCCGCGCTCAACGGCGTCTTCGGCCTCAAGCCCACCTTCGGGCGGGTCAGCCGCGCCGGCGACCTGTTCAAGGGGTCGGTCGCGCACGTCGGCCCCATCGCCGCGACCACCTCCGACCTCGCCGCGTTCCTCGACCGCACCTCCACGCACGCCGACCCGGGCGACACCCTGACCTCGTGGGCGCCGGGCGCGCCCGAGGGGGGCTTCGGCGCGAGGCTCGGCGCCGGCGTCGCGGGCCTCACCATCGGCGTGCCCGAGGCCGAGTGGGGCGACGCGTCGCCCGAGGTCGCGCGCCGGGGGCGCGAGGCGCTCGCGGCGCTCGAGCGCGAGGGGGCGAGGCTCGTGCCCGTGGCGCTCCCGCTCGCGCGCCACGCGGCCCCCATCGGTTACCTCGCCATCGGCCCCGAGTCGCTCGCGAGCGTGCGGCGCGCCTGGCTCGAGCAGCGAGACCGCATCGCCGACGATCTGCGCGTGAGCTTCGCCGCGCTCTCGGGCTTCTCGGCGCTCGAGGTGCTCGACGCCGCGCGGCTGCGCATGGGGCTGCGCGCCGAGATCGCGCGCGCGCTGCGCGAGGTCGACGTGCTCGCGCTGCCGACGACGGCCATCACCGCGCCGCGCTACACCGAGGCCGACGCGCGTGAGAGCTTCTCCGACCCCGCGGCGCTCGACGGCCTCTGCCGCTTCGCCTTCCTCGCCAACCTGACGGGGCTCCCCGCGGGCACCGCGCCGGTCGGCCACGACGCGGGCGGGCTCCCGGTCGGCCTGCAGATCGTGGGCGACGCGTGGGACGAGGCGACCGTGCTCGGCGTCCTCGCGCACCTCGAGCGCACCGAGGTCGCGAGCGTGCGGCGCCCCGCGGGCGCGGTCGATCTGCTGGGCTGAGCCAGCCGCCGGTCAGCGCGCGCAGCGCACGACGTCGAGCCGCACCGAGCGCCCCGACGGGCGCGCGACCAGCAGCGCGTCGCC
>CAITLX010000252.1 GCA_903893335.1 uncultured delta proteobacterium
CGCACGTGGGCGCGCCGGCGACCGGCGTGCAGAGGGGCGTCGCGCCCGTGCACGCCGTCGCGCAGTCGCCGCAGTGATCGTGGGTGTCGTAGGGGGGGACGCAGAGGGCGGCGTCGCCGTCGCTCGTCGAGTCGCCCTCGTCCGACCCGTCGGAGAGCGCGCCGTCGTCGGCCGCGTCGGCGTCGTTCGCGCCGTCGGCGTCGAGGCTGGCGTCGTCTCCCCCCGCGTCGCCGGCGTCGGGGGCGCCGCACGCGCCGGCCACGCAGGCGAGCCCCGCCGTGCACGCGGCCCCGCAGGCCCCGCAGTTCGACGGGTCGCGCGAGAGATCGAGGCAGGTCGTGCCGCACGCGGTGAGCCCGTCGGCGCAGCCTCCTCCGACGAGGCCGCCCGATGGACAGCCGGCGAGCAGCGCGGCGGCGCACGCGAGCAAGAGCGCGCAGAGAGGCCTCATCGCGCGTCCTCCTTCAGCGGGGGCGGGGGTGGCGCCGAGGCGTCGGCGCGGACGATCGTGAACTCGACGCGGCGGTTGGCCGCGAGCGCGTCGCGCGTGGCGCCGGCCTCGCGGGGGGACGGCCATGCCGTGGCCGCGGACCACGAGGCGGTCGGGCTGCACGCCCCACGACACGAGCAGGCGCCGCACCGCGCGCGCGCGGCGCTCGGAGAGGTGCAGGTTGTACAGCTCGTCGCCGCGTCGGTCGGCGTGGCCGTCGAGCTCGATGCGCAGGTACTCCGGGTGCTCGGCGAGCAGCTTCGCGAGGCGACGCACGAGCGGGAAGCTCTGGGCGCGCACGCCCGCGTCGTCGGTGCCGAAGTGCAGGCGCTCGTCGAGGACGATGGTGTCGCCCGTGACGCGCACCTGCGGCTCGTCGGGGCAGCCATCGTCGTCGGCGTACCCGTTGAAATTCTCGGGCTCGAGCGGGCAGCGGTCGACGTCGTCGGTGAAGCCGTCGCCGTCGTTGTCGGGGTCGGGGCAGCCGTCGTCGTCCTGGAAGCCGTCGCGATCCTCGGCGGCGTCGGGGCACGCGTCGCGCGCGTCGACGATGCCGTCGCCGTCGCGGTCGGCCTCGGGGCAGCCGGGCGAGCGCGGGTCCGCGCAGGCTGCTGCCGCGAGGACCGGCTCGCTCGCGGGAGGGGCGGCGGGAGGAGGCGGCGGCTGCGCTCCGAGCGCCGCGTGCAGCCCGGCGAGCGCGACGTGCGCGTCGTCGGGGCGGAGCGTGTCGTCGGGCTGGAGCGCGTGGAGGTACCCGACGAAGGGGCCGAGCGCGAGCGCGCCGACCTGGAAATCCCAGCCCATGCGTGCGTCGAACGCTGCACGCGTCAGCCCGCCGGTGCGGGCGCCGCCGCCGTGCGCGTCGAGCCAGGGCCCGCTGCGCGCGCTGCCCCACGGGTGCAGGCGCAGCCCCGCGGTCGCCGTGAGCGCGCTCGAGGCGCCGCGTGGCGCCAGGGTCGGGTCGGCGGGGGCGGACCCCCGCGGTGAGCGCGACGCCCCCCAGCTCGATCTCGACGCCGAGGGCGCGCGCCAGCGGAAGCTCGAGCGCGAGGCTCCCGCCGCCACCGAGCCCCGTCTCGCTCTGCTGCGCGCCGCCGAGCGCCCGCGCGGCGCCAGCGGTCGCATGGAGCACCGGCGCCTCGGCGCTCGCCGCCCAGTACGCTCGCAAGCCGATCATCAACGCCGGCGACGGCCCGGGCGAGCACCCGACGCAGGCGCTGCTCGAC
>CAITLX010000253.1 GCA_903893335.1 uncultured delta proteobacterium
CGCGCGTCGGCAGCGACTCGAGCCCGAGCTCGGCGGTGACCTCGCGCAGGTAGCGGCGCATCGAGCGCGGCGTGATCGAGAGCGCGTCGGCGAGCTCGTAGAGCGAGAGCCCCTTGGGGTTCTGCTCGAGCAGCGCGCGCATGCGGTCGAGCCGCCGGTGCTGGGTGAAGCGGCCGACCGGGCGCCCGAGCGCGCGCCCCTTGGAGGCGGGCGCCTTGGACGCCGGCGCCTTGGTGGCCGGCGCCCGGGAGGATGCGGGCTTCGACGCGGGGGACTTCGACGACGCGGGTCGCGGGGGAATCGCCTTGCGGTCCATCGTGCGGTTATCGCACGGCTTCGGCGGCGCCGGCGCGTCCGCGTTGGCCGGGGCGCCCGCGAGCGACGCCGCTCGGCCCCCTTTAGGGGCCGACGACGCGCAGGGCCGTGTCGAGCGCGCCGCCCGGCACGACGATGGGCGTCGCTTCGCCGCGGCGGTAGACGCGCAGCTCGTCGTAGGTGGTCGCGCTCCCGCACCCGAAGTGCATCTCGGTGCGCGCCGCGTTGCCGAAGCCCTCGGCGGCATAGAGTTGGCGACGGTACGTCTTGCCGCCGCAGTCGAGCTCGGCGCGCGTACCGGGGCCGAGCGCGACGCCGAAGCGCACGGTGAGCCCGTGCCCCTCGACCACGTTGCCGCCGAGCAGGTGCCCCACGTAGAGGTCGGCGACGTCGTGGTTGCCCGCGCGCAAGAGCAGCGTCGCGAGCTCGGGGTGCCCGTCGCCGTCGATGTCGGCGATGGCGAGCGTCTGCGCGCGCCCGTGGTTCGGCGCGATGCTCTCGTAGTGCAGCGCGAACTCGCGCCAGGAGGCGTCCTCGTCGTGCAGCACGATCGTGGCCCAGGCGCCCACGTAGTCGCTCGGCCCGCCGAGCGACTGCATGAAGCGCACGGGGTCGAGCGTGCTCGACGCGTAGTCGTTGGCGACCACGAGGTCGAGGCGTCCGTCGGCGTCCACGTCGTCGAGCAGCGCGCTCCAGGGCCAGATCGACCGCGGGCGCGTCATGTACGGCGAGGAGTCGCTCGCGAGGACGAAGCCGCCCCCCGCGACCCCGCGAAAATCGAGGAAGCCGCCGAGCGTGGTGACGACCGCGTCGGTGACGCCGTCGTCGTCGAGATCGCCGAGCGCGACACCCATGCCGTGCCCGTAGACGTCGGCGCCCCACGAGTGCGAGCGATCGACGAAGCCGGTGCTCGTCGCGCGCATCACCGCCTGCGGCTGGTAATCCATGCCCACCAGCAGGTCGTCGCGCCCGTCGCCGTCGAAGTCGGTGGCGCCCGCCGACATCGCGTTGCCGAGCGGCGAGAGCGCCGCGTCCGCCGAGAGCGTGAGGTCGCGCGTCGCGGGGTCGATCGTCCACGCGACCGAGGTCGGCATCATCAGCGGCCCAGGGCACTCGAGGTTCACGCCGCGCGCGTCGAGGTGGCAGAGCGTGGCGTCCGCGTGGCTGGCCGCGCCGTCGAGGTCGTGCGCGGCGAACAGCGTCGTCGGCTGCCCCGGCCGCGTGAGCGCTGCCAGCGCGTAGACCGTCAAGTTGTCGCTCGGGCCGAGCGAGCCGGCGAGCTGCGGCTGGTCGTGCTGGGCGGTGCGGACGGTGAAGGCCGCGTTGGCGTCCTGGAAGAGGACCGCGACGCCCGCCTCGGTGCGGCTCGCGTAGGAGTCGAGGCCGACGGCGATGTCGCGCCGCCCGTCGCCGTCGAAGTCGCCGACCGCCAGCGGACAGCGCGACTTGAACGCCCAGAGCGTCGGCACCGAGACGACCGCCCACGAGGAGAAGACCCCGTTGCCGTCGTTGCGCAGCACCCGCACGACGCCCTGGTCGCCGAAGACGAGGTCCGGCGCGCCGTCGTCATCGATGTCGGCGAAGGACACCGCGCGGCATCCGGTGCTCGTGCCCGACAGGCCCCCCGCGGCGTTGCGGCTCGTCCACGCGATCGGGGTCGCCGGCACGACGACCGGCGGCGGCCGGGACGTCAGCGCGTCGATCGCGGCGTAGTCGGGCGCGGCGTCGTCGGCCGAGGCGTCCTCGACGCCCGCATCGCTCGCGCTCGTGTCGGTGAGCGACGCGTCGCGGGAGCCGTCCCCGGCAGGAGCGTCGGAGCCCACCTCGCGCGCGGCATCGACAGCAACATCGGGCGCGCTCGTGGCCGGCGCGGGCGTGTCCGAGCCCGAGCCCGAACAGCCCACGACCAACGCCAAAGCGACCACGCCAAGCTTGCCCGACATCGCACCCCTCGGACGGAGTCCGGTCGAACCGCTCGCGTGCACCCCATAGACGCAGCGGCTCCCCGGTGGGTTTACGAAGGGTACAGTCGCACGACCCCGTGCTCAACAGGCAGCATTGTATGCACGACGCAACGCGTCACGCGCGCGACGCGCCGCGTCGCACCCGTTGGCGCCCTGCGTCGGCGGGCTCGATCAGCGTCGCGGAGGCAGCGTCAGAGGCAGGACTCGATGCGCTCGCAGAGCGACCGGAGGACCTCGATGCGCGCCCACTTCTTGTCGTTGGCGGCGATGACGAACCAGGGCGCGACGTCGGTGCTGGTGCGCTGCACCATGTCGCTGACGGCGCGCTCGTAGAGCGGCCACTTCTTGCGGTTGCGCCAGTCCTCGGCGGTGATCTTGAACTGCTTGTGCGGCGTCTTCTGCCGCGCGCGGAAGCGCTTGAGCTGCTCGTCGAGCGTGATGGCCATCCAGAACTTCGCGAGGATGACGCCCCCCTCGGCGAGCTGCTCCTCGAACTCGTTGATCTCGTGGTAGCCGCGCATCCAGTCGGGCTCGCCGCACAGCTTCTCGACGCGCTCGACGAGCACGCGGCCGTACCAGGAGCGGTCGAAGATGAGGGTGCGCCCGTGCGGCGGGATGTGGCGCCAGAAGCGCCAGAGGTAGGGCTGCGCGCGCTCCTCCTCGGTGGGAGCGGCGACGGGCACGACGTTGTAGTGGCGCGCGTCGAGCGAGCGCGTGATGCGGCGGATGGTGCTCCCCTTGCCCGCGGCGTCCATGCCCTCGAAGGCGATGACGATCGAGCGCTCGCGCATCTTCTTCTCGCGCGTGAGGCGGTTGAGCCGCCCCTGGAGCTTCTCGAGCTGCGTGTCGTACGCCTGCGGCGTGATCGTGCGGGTGTAGTCGAGCGTGTTGAGCACGTCGCGCCGGTCGATCGACGGAACGGGCGGCGGCGCCGGGGGCGCGAGCACGGGGGGCGGACCGTCGAGGCGCTTGCGGATGCCGTCGAGCAGCAGGCGCCCCGCGGTCAGCGAGCGGTACTCGGGGTTGGCCCCCTCGATGATGTGCCACGGCGCCTCGCCCGTGCTCGTCTCGCGCAGCGCGCGCTCCGAGACGCTGCGAAACTCGTCGTAGTGCGCGAACCGCCGAAAATCCTCGCGCGTCACGCGCCAGCTCGTCTTCTTCGACGACGCGAGCTTCTTGAGGCGCGCGCGCTGGGCGTCCTTGCCGAGGTGGAACCAGAGCTTGATGACGAGCGCGCCCTCGGCGACGAGCATCCGCTCGAAGTGGCGGATGCGCTCGAGGCGGCGCTCGAACGACGAGCGGCGCTCCTCGCCGAGCACGCGCCGCACGATGGGGTCGGTGTACCAGGAGCCGAAGAGGATGCCGACCTTGCCCTTGGGGGGCAGCGCGCGCCAGAAGCGCGCCATCTCCGGCGTGCGGCTCTCCTCGTCGCTCGCCTCGCCGAACGCGATGGTCTGGATGTGGCGCGGGTCCATCCACTCGTTGAGGAGGTTGACCGTCTCGCCCTTGCCGGCGCCGTCGACGCCGCTGACCAGCACGACGACGGGGAAGCGCTTGCGCTCGAGCAGCTCGTACTGCGCGGCGAGCAGCGCCTGGCGCAGCTTGGGGACCTCGCGCTCGTAGGTGCGCTTCGAAAGCGTGTGCCCGATTTCCGCGGCCTCGAACATGAACGACCTCGCTCTCCCGTCGGGAGATTCAGACGCCTCTGCAACGTCTACACCCGCCCAGCGTGCGCGTCAGCGGCGGTTTCGACGCTCCGCCGATGCGCGCAAGTTTTGCGGCTCGCGCGTGAAGCGAAGGCCGCCGACAAAAACCTGCTCGATCGACGCTCAGACGCGTTGACGCGGCGCCGCGCGCTCGCTTTGCTACACGCCCCATCATGACCAACATCAAGAAGCGCGCGTGGGCTGAGCCGTTCAAGATCAAGATGGTCGAGCCGCTGAAGATGCTCTCGCGCCACGAGCGCGCCGGAGCGCTCCGCGAGGCCGGCTTCAACACGTTCCTGCTGCGCTCGGAGGACGTCTACATCGACCTCCTCACCGACAGCGGCACCAACGCGATGAGCGACTACCAGTGGGCCGGCATGATGCTCGGCGACGAGGCGTACGCGGGTAGCCGTAACTACTACCACCTCGAGGCGATGGTCCAGCGCGTCTATGGCTACAAGTACCTGGTGCCGACCCACCAGGGGCGCGGCGCCGAGAACCTCATCTCGAAGATCCTGATCAAGCCGGGCCAGTACGTGCCGGGCAACATGTACTTCACGACCACGCGGCTGCACCAGGAGCTCGCGGGCGGCACGTTCGTGGACGTCATCGTCGACGAGGCGCACGACTCGACCGATCTCCGCCCCTTCAAGGGCAACGTCGACCTGGGCAAGCTCGAGGCGCTCATCGCGAAGGTCGGCGCGGCCAAGGTCGCGTACGTGACGGTCGCCGCGACGGTCAACATGGCCGGCGGCCAGCCCATCTCGCTCGAGAACCTCAAGGCGGTGCGCGCGCTGACGGCGAAGCACGGCATCAAGGTCATCTTCGACGCGACGCGCGCGGTCGAGAACGCCTACTTCATCAAGACGCGCGAGGCCGCGTACGCCGACTGGACGATCGAGCAGATCGTCCACGAGATGTGCGCGCAGAGCGACGGCGCCACGATGAGCGGCAAGAAGGACCTGCTGGTCAACATCGGCGGCTTCCTCGCCATCAACGATCTCGACGTGTTCGAGGAGGCCCGCAACCTCGTCGTCGTCTACGAGGGGCTGCACACCTACGGCGGCCTCGCCGGGCGCGACATGGAGGCGATGGCGCGCGGCATCGAGGAGGCCGTGCAGTACGACCACATCCGCGCGCGCATCGGCCAGGTCGAGTACGTCGGCGAGCGGCTCAAGGCGTCGGGCATCCCCATCGTCGAGCCCATCGGCGGTCACGCCATCTTCCTCGACGCGCGGCGCTTCCTGCCGCACCTCACGCAGGACGACTTCCCCGCCCAGGCGCTCGCCGCCGAGCTCTACCTGGAGAGCGGCATCCGCGCGATGGAGCGCGGCATCGTGTCGGCCGGCCGCGACGACGCGACGGGCAAGCACCGCTACCCCAAGCTCGAGCTGGTGCGCCTCACCTTCCCGCGCCGCGTCTACACCCAGGCGCACTGCGACGTGACCGCCGAGGCCGTCGAGGCGCTCTACGAGAGCCGCGCCGAGATCCGCGGCCTCGAGATGACCTACGAGCCGAAGTACCTGCGCTTCTTCCAGGCGCGCTTCGAGCCGAAGGCGGGCTGAGAGGCGCCGCCTCCTCAGTCGTCGTCGTCCGCCGCAGGGCGGAACGCCTGCGCGAGCTCCTGCTGGCGGCGCGGCGGCACGGGCTCGTACGACGAGAGCTCGGTCGCGTAGCTCCCCTCGCCTCCCGTGAGCGACTTGAGGCGCGACGCGTAGTCCACGAGCTCCGACAGCGGCACCACGGCCGAGACGACCGCGCGATCGGCGCCGAGCTGCTGGTTGCCCGTGATGCGCCCGCGGCGCGTCGAGAGCTCGGAGGTGACGCCGCCGATCGCGGCGGTCGGGATCGTGTTGTCGATCTGCACGACGGGCTCGAGCACGATGGGGCCGGCCTTCGCGACCGCGTCGAGCATCGCGCGGCGCCCGGCGGCGATGAACGCGACCTCCTTCGAGTCGACCGAGTGGCTCTTGCCGTCGTAGACGATGACGCGCACGTCGCCGATCGGGTAGCCCGCGAGCGCCCCCTCGGCCATCGCGCGGCGCACGCCCTTCTCGACCGCAGGCAGGAAATGCGACGGGATGGTGCCGCCGACGACCTCGTCGACGAACTCGAAGCCCCCGCCGCGCCCGAGCGGCTCGATGCGCAGGAAGACCTCGCCGAACTGCCCCGCGCCGCCCGTCTGCTTGCGGTGCCGGTGGTGGCCGTCGGCGCGCCCCGTGATCGTCTCGCGGTACGGGATGGTGGGCGCGTGCGTGGCGAGCGTCACGCCCGAGCGCTCGGTCATGCGCTCGAGCAGCACGCGCAGGTGGAGATCGCCGAAGCCGTAGAGCACCGTCTCGCGCCCCGAGTGATCGATGCGGACGCAAGGATCCTCGGCGACGACGCGGTGCAGCGCGTCGGCCACCTTCTGCTCGTCGGCGCGCACCGCGGCCTCGATGGCGATGCCCACCATCGGCTCGGGGAGGTTGACCGACTGCAGGTGGTGGTGATCCTCGTCGTGCGAGTCGTGCACGACCGCGTCGAAGGCGAGCTCGTCGATCTTCGGCACCGCGACGATGTCGCCGGGGACGGCCTGCAGCACCTCGACGTGCTCCTTGCCCTGCATGCGGTAGAGGCGCGTCGCCTTGATGGGCTTCTTCGCGTCGCCGACGAAGAGCGGCGCGCCGGCGCGCAGCGTGCCCTGGTGCACGCGCAGGTAGCCGAGCTTGCCCACGAACGGATCGCTCGCGATCTTGAAGACGTGCGCGAGCACGTGCCGCGTCGCGTCGGGCGCGACCTCGACGGGCACCGCCGCGGCCCCCTCGCCCTTGAGGAACGGCGGCGGGTTGCCCTCGCTCGGGTTGGGCAGCAGCCGCACGATCGCGCGCAGCAGCTCGTCGACGCCGGCTCCCGTCTCGGCCGAGACGAAGCAGACGGGCACGAGGTGCCCCTCGCGCAGCGCCTTCTCGAACGGGTCGTGCAGCTGGTCGGGCGACACCTCCTGGCCCTGCTCGAGGTAGCGAGCCATCAGCGCCTCGTCGACCTCGATGACCTGCTCGACGATCTCGCGGTGCGAGTCCTCGACCGACGACAGCAGCGTCGGCCCGCCGCTCGGCTGGAAGAAGCAGTCGACCACGCCTCCCCCCTCGGTCGGGAGGTTGAGCGGCAGGCACTCGCGCCCGAACGCGTCGCGAAGCTCGGCGAGCACCTCGACCACGCGCGCGTCGCGCCGGTCGATGCCGTTGACCACGACGACGCGGCAGAGCCCGCGCCCCTTGGCGAACTCCATCATGCGCCGCGCCATCGGCCCCGGGCCGTGCACCGCGCTGACGACGACGACGGCCGTCTCGACCGCCTCGAGCGCGGCGAGCGTGCGACCGATGAAGTCGGGGTAGCCCGGCGTGTCGGCGAGGTGCACGAGCTTGCCCTCGCGCTCGAGGTGGCAGAGCGCCGCGTCGAGCGAGTGCTGCAGCTTCTTCTCCTGCGGATCGAAGTCGGTGACGGTCGTGCCGCGCGCGACCGACCCTTTCTGGCGCGTCGCCCCCGCGGCGAACAGCAGCGCCTCGGCGAGCAGCGTCTTGCCGACGCCGGCGTCGCCCACGAGTGCGAGGTTACGAATCTCGGCGGTGGTGTGATCCATGGCCCAAGCTCCTTCCGGTCCCCCGCAGGCGGTGCGCGCAGCGTACTCCCCCTCGCGGGCCGTGAAGGCCGACGCAGTGGCGGGGCGCGGTCGAGACTATCGGCCGCCGGCGTCAGGCGACGAACGCGCGGTAGTAACGGCGCGCGTCGCCCGCGCCGAACCGCCTCGAAAACACGGCGGACAGATCGAAGATACCCCAGTCGCGGCAGCCCGTCGTGCACGTCAGCCCCGCCCTCGCGTTGTCGCGGAAGGCAGCCGAGCCGACGATCGAGGCCACGCTCGCGCGGCGCACGTTCGCCATGATCTCGCCCTCGGTGCACGCGACGACGTCGCCGTTCGGCATCACCGGGCCGAGCACCCACCGCGGGTAGTGGCAGGCGTAGGCGACGTGGTCGTCGATGACCTGCGAGAAGAACGCGGCCGAGCCGATGACGCGATCGCCTCGCTCGGCCGCCGCGCGAATGCGCCGGAAGGCGTGCGCGACGACGCCCTGGTCGGCCCCCTGGGCCTCGCTCTGCGCGAAGGGGCGCCCCTCGACGGTGAACTGCCCCTCGAACGACGGCGGCTGGAAGCCGATGGGGGCGTCGAGCCGCCGGGCGAGCGCGAGCAGGTCGTCGATGCGCGCCGCGCTGGCGCGCGTGATCGTGGCGTTGAGCGCGAGGCGCACGCGCGGGTGGCGCGTGCGGAGCGCCTCGATGCCCGCGATCACGCGGTCGAACAGCCCGGGGTGCGCGCGGATGCGGTCGTGTTCGGCGTCGGGGGCGTCGAGCGAGACGAACACCGTGCTCGCGTCGCGCACCAGCTCGTGGCGCTCGGCGAGCAAGAGGCCGTTGGTGAAGACGTTGACCAGGAGCTTGCCGCGCAGCTCCCCCAGCAGCTCGCCGAGGTCGTCGCGCAGCAGAGGCTCGCCCCCGAGCACGACCGCGAGCTTGAACCCCTCAGCGACCAGCTCGCGGTAGAACGCGCGCGTCTCCGCCGTGCCCAGCTCGTCGCGGCGCGGGTAGTGCTCGCGGTTCCAGGCGTCCTGCTCGGGGCCGCTGACGTAGCAGAACGGGCAGCGCAGGTTGCACCGCACCGTGACGAGGTGGTTGACGACGAAGGGTCGCCCACCCGAGAGAAGCTGGTGCCGCACGAGATCGGCCGCGCCGAGCGCGAGCCGCGTGGCGAACGCGGGGTCGAGCATGGTCCCTCCCTTCCTGCCGACCCGAGCATTGTACGCCCCGGCGCGGGGCCGGTCACGCGCGCGCGTCGTGGCCACGCGCCGGCGACGGGACTAGTCTCGCCACCTCACGGGAGACGACGCGCCTCCCTGCTGCGAAACCGCCGCGCGCGACCGAGGAGGCTGACGTTGCCCATCTTCACCCGGCTCCGAGAGGAGCCCTCCGTCGCCTACTTCTCGATGGAGATCGCGGTCGATCCCGACGTGCCGACGTACAGCGGCGGCCTCGGCGTGCTCGCCGGCGATCTGGTGCGGAGCGCCGCCGACCTCGGCGTGCCGCTCGTCGCCGTCACGCAGCTCAGCCGCGCCGGCTACTTCCGTCAGCAGCTCGGCGCCGACGGCACGCAGCAGGAGCAGCCCGTCTCGTGGAACCCCGAGGAGCGCCTCGAGCGGCTCCCCTTCACCGTCGAGGTGCAGCTGTGGGGCAGGCCGGTCGCCGTGCAGCCCTGGCGGTTCGACGTCGTCGGCGCGCGCGGCCACGTCGTGCCCGTGCTCATGCTCGACACCGACGTCGCGTCCAACGCGCCGGCCGACCGCGCCGTCACCGCGGCGCTCTACGGCGGCGATCGCGAGCTGCGCCTCGCGCAGGAGATCGTGCTCGGCGTCGGCGGCGCGCGGTTGCTGCACGCGCTCGGCCTCGCGCCGGCGAAGTTCCACCTCAACGAGGGGCACGCGGCGTTCGCGGCGCTCGAGCTGCTGCGACGCTCGGGGGCGCCGACGTTCGAGGACCGCCTGCAGGACGTGCGCTCGCGCTGCGTCTTCACCACGCACACGCCCGTCGCCGCCGGCCACGACCGCTTCCCCTACCCGCTCGCCGAGTCCGCGCTCGGGCCGCTGGTCGAGCCCCACGAGCTTCGGCAGCTCGCCGGCGCCG
>CAITLX010000254.1 GCA_903893335.1 uncultured delta proteobacterium
CGCGACGCGCGACGCGCTCGCGTGGGCCTCGGGCGTCGTCTCGCGCGAGCTCGACAGCGTGACGGACAACCCGCTGGTGTTCGTCGGCGACGACGGCGCAGCCGAGCTGATCTCGGGGGGCAACTTCCACGGCCAGCCGCTCGCGCTCGCGCTCGACCTGGCGGCGATGGCGGTGGCCGAGCTCGCCAACGTGAGCGAGCGACGCGTCGAGCAGCTCGTCAACCCCGCGCTCTCGTCGGGGCTCACGCCGTTCCTCGCCGCGCACAGCGGACTCGAGAGCGGCTGCATGATCGCGCAGGTCGCCTCGGCGTCGCTCGTCAGCGAGAACAAGGTCCTCTGCCACCCCGCGAGCGTGGACTCCATCCCGTCGTCGGCGGGCAAGGAGGACCACGTCTCGATGGGGAGCATCTCCGCGCGCAAGCTCCGCACCGTCATCGACAACGTGCGCGCGTCGCTCGCGATCGAGGTGCTCACGGCCTCGTTCGGGCTCGACCAGCGCCGCCCGCTCGAGCCGGGGCGCGGCGTGCGCGCCGCGCACGCGCTGGTGCGCGCGCACGTGCCGCCGCTCGTCACCGACCGCCCGCTCTACCGCGACATCGCCGCGCTGACGGGCCTGCTGCGCTCGGGGGCGCTGCTCGACGCGGTCGAGGGCGCCGTCGGCCCACTCGCCTGAGCGCGCCGCGGGGGCGGAGCGCGCGGGGCGATCGCCTCGGTTTCCAGACCTGGCCCCGTCGTCTCGCCCCGCACCACTCCACGCGCGAGGCGAAACGGCGTAGCCTTGCTGCCCATGCGCCGACCGCTCGCCCTGTTCACGCTCGCCCTCGCCGCCTCCGCCTGCTCGAGCAGCAGCGACGACGCCGTCGAGGCCCCCGCGGCCAACACGACGCCGCCCGACCCGCCCGCCGGCAACGTGCACAACCAGGAGCTCGCCGGCGACCAGCGCTGCCCGGGCGACCCGGCGTGCGCCGCCGCCGACGACCCGGCGCTGTACGTGGGCGTCGCCGTCGAGGACATCTCGCCGGTCGTGGACCACGTCGTGCTCCACGCGCCCGGCAGCAACCCGTGGGACTTCCACCAGGGCTCCGACCAGTGCGTCGACAAGGCGACCCAGCAGCTTGCGCCCAACACCGCCTGCACCTGGATGGCCGGCTTCGGGACGGGGCGCGCCGCGGTCGACGTCGCCGACCCGACCAGCGTGCGCTGCGTCGTGATGCGCCAGGGCGCGACGAAGGTCGGCCTCTGCTCGGTCGACGCGGTCGGCTGGTTCTACGACGAGATCGTCCGCACCCGCGCGATCCTCCCCGCCGAGGTCGACCTCGATCTGCTCGTCGTCGCCGCGACGCACCTGCACGAGACGCGCGACACGCTCGGCATCTGGGGCTACGACGACGGCGTCTCGGGCGTCAGCCTCGCGTACAACCAGATGGTTCGCGAGAAGACGCGCGACGCGCTCGTCGCGGCCAACGCCAAGCTCGAGGCCGTCAAGGTGCAGCTCGGCGCGATCCAGGTCGACGGGCACGTCGCCGGCACCGACCCGAAGGGGCTGAAGACGAACGCGTTCGTCAGCGACACGCGCGACCCGGTCGTCATCGACGCCGAGCTGCGCACCATCCGCTTCGTCGGCAAGACGGGCGGCACGGTCGCGACGCTCGTCAACTGGTCGAGCCACCCCGAGTTCGCCGGCAGCGAGAACGTGCAGATCACCGCCGACTGGGTCGGCGGCCTGCGCGACGCGGTCGAGAAGGGCATCGACGAGGTCGACCCCGACGGCAAGCCGCTGCACTGGGACGGCCTCGGCGGCACCGCCATCGTCTTCAACGGCGCGCTCGGCGGCCAGGTGGGGCCGGGCGAGGTCAAGGTCTACGGCTTCGACGGCAAGCTGCGCGAGCCCGACGGAGCCGTGCCCGGCTCGGGCATCGACAAGGCCCGCACGAGCGGCCGCACCGTGGCCGCCTACGCGCTCGAGTCGCTGAAGAACGGCGCCACCCTGCTCGAGACCGCGCCGCTCGGCTTTCGCGCGCGCGAGCTCTACCTCGACGTCTTCAACGAGGGCTACCTCATCGCGCTCGCCGAGAGGCTCTTCGACCGCGAGGCGAAGTTCGACCCGACCAAGCCGCTCGGGCCCGACAACATCCCGCTCATCAAGACGCAGGAGGCGGTCATCGACATCGGGCCCGCCGAGCTGCTCACCATCCCCGGCGAGATGCACGCCGAGCTCCTGCTCGCGACCCGCGAGGGCAAGACGAGCGTCGAGGCTCCCTACCCCTTCACGCCCGCGCCCTACCTCGTGCTCAACGACAAGGTGTCGAACCCCAACTGCGACGTCGATGGCCACTCGCGCTGCGACGACGGCCCCCCCGCCATCGACAAGCTCGATCGCACGCAGGTCATCGACCTCTTCCGCGACCCCAAGGCGACCTACCGCTGGGTCATCGGCCTCGGGCAGGACGAGCTCGGCTACGTCGTGCCCTCGTACGACTACAAGCTCGACGCCGTGCACCCCTACCTCAACGAGGCGACCCCGGGCGACCACTACGAGGAGACCAACTCGGTCGGCCCCAACGTCGAGCACGACATGGTCGCGCCGATGCGCCAGCTTCTCGCGACGCCGAAGGTCGTCACGCGCTGAGCGGGCGCTGCCGGGAGGGGCAGCGATCGCGCTCGGCGCGAAGACGAAAAACGCCGCTAGCTTGACCCAGCCGACGGCGGCACGACAAGATCAGCGCGTCCACCATCTCCTCGACCGCACTCGGGCTGGGCGCTCCGGGTGCGGCGAGGCATCGCCGCCAGGGCGGTGGGTGGGCGTTTCGAGCGCCCCGTCCGAGGATTCCGGCGCATGCGAGTCACCTGTCCGGCCTGCAACACCCCCTTCGCCGTGCGCGACGACCTCGTCCGAGGTCGCATCGTCAGCTTTCGGTGCAAGCGGTGCCGGGGGACGATCGACGTCGACGGCACCGCCCTCGGCGCGGCTCCGCACGGCGTCGAGACGAGCCCGTCGGCCCCGCCTCCCCCTCACGCCACACACGCGGTGAGCGAGCCCCCTTCGGGCACCGAGCGCCTCTCGCGCGTCGATTTCTCGCAGGCTTACCCGTCGGCCCCGCCGCCGCCCGAGGAGCGCGTCACCTCCACCGGCGACGAGCCCCCCCGCTCCGACGCCGTGGCGACGCCCCGCGTGGCCGTCGCGCTCGGCCACCTGCTCGCGCCCGCCGAGGGCGAAGAGGACCTCTCGCTCACCCCGAGCGCGATGGTCACCGTCTACGACGACGTGCCCGTGTCGATGGGCGACGACGAGGAGCAGGGACCGGTCTCGCTCTCGGCGTATGCCGAGGAGGTGCGCTCGGCGCCGCCTCCCCCCCCGATGCTGCGCACCACGAGCCGCGACGACTCCGAGACGGTCGGTGACCTTCGCAAGCTCGGCGAGAAGAGCAAGACCAACACGCGCCCCCCACGCAGGCCCGACGGCCCGGCCAACATCGACGACCTGCTCCAGCTGAGCGGCGGGCCGCTGATGCCCAACCTCGGCGCTCCTTCCCTGCTCGGCGCGCCGAGCGCGAGCGTCGCGCCCGCGCCGACGCCCTCGACGAGCCCCGCGCCGGCGAAGCGCTCGAGCGGAGCCTGGGGCTGGGTCGCGGCGGCGGGCTCCGCCGCGCTGATCGGCTGGTTCGTCCTGCACGCGAACGCGCCCGCAGCGCCCCCCGTCGAGCCCGTGGCGGCGCCGACCGCCGAACCGACGGCCCCCGTCGTCCCCACGCCGACGGCCGCCACGCCCACGCCCACGGCCCCTCCGACCGCCGTCGCCACCGCCGCGCCGACGCAGAGCGCCACGCCTGCGCCGACCGCGCCCGCTGCGACCGCGGCGACGACCACGGCGGCCGCGACCGCTGCGCCGCCTGCTGCCGCCCCGAACGGCAAGACGGGCACGCCCAAGGCTGTCGCCGCCGCCGCGACCCCCACTCCGACCCCCGCGGCGCCGACCGCCAACGTCCCGCCCCCTCCTCCCGAGGCAGCCGCAGCCGACGTCGCCCCCGAGTTCAACAAGGAGGCCGCCGTCGCGGCGCTCGGCTCCGCGGCTGCCAGCGCGGGGTCGTGCAAGACCGCCGACGGCCCGGGCGGCATCGCCAAGGTCGCCGTGCGCTTCGCGCCGAGCGGTCGCGTGACGACCGCCGTCGTCGAGGGGCCCCCGTTCGCGGGGACGCCCGAGGGGAGCTGCATCGCCGGGAAGTTCCGCGGCGCGCGCGTGCCCCCCTTCAGCGGCGAGATGGTGACCGTCCGCAAGACGGTGTCGCTCAACTGAGCCCTCCGCGACGGCTCTCGCTCACCTGAGGTCTCGGCCGCGGCGCTCGCTCAGCCGACCGCCCGGCCCGGAAGCTCGACGGTGACGCGCGTCCCGCGCCCGGGCGCGCTGTCGATCGCGACGCAGCCGCCGTGCTGCTGCACGATCGTGCGAACGATCGCCAGGCCGAGCCCCGCGGCGGCCTCCTTCGTCGTGAAGAAGGGATCGAACACCCGCGCGAGCGCGTCCGGCGCGATCCCGCAGCCCGTGTCGCCGACCTCGACGAACGCGCCCGACGCGTGCGCGCCGACGCGCAGCGTGAGCGCTCCGCCCTCGGGCAAGGCCTCGAGCGCGTTCGCCACGAGGCTCGTCACGACGTGCGCGATCCGCTCGCGATCGCCGTCGATCGAGGCGGCGTCGGGCAGCGCGGCCTCGACGCGCACCGAGCGACGGGCGATCGCCTCGGCCTGAACCTCGAGCACCCCACGCACGACGCTCGCGAGGTCGAGGGCCTCGGGCCGGAGCGCGCGCGGACGCGCGACCTCGAGGAACTGCTGGATGAGCCGCTCGAGCCGACGCGTCTCGTGCGTGACGATCGCCACGCGCTCGCGGAGCTTCTCGCGCGCCGCCGCGTCGTCGAGCCGATCGACCCCGCGGCCGAGCAGCTGGAGCTGGAGCACGGCGGCGTTCAGCGGGTTGCGGATCTCGTGGGCCAGGCCGCGGGCGAGCGAGCCGACGC
>CAITLX010000255.1 GCA_903893335.1 uncultured delta proteobacterium
CTGCGGCACCTCACCCGATCCCCGCCGCGACCGTCGGCCTCGGCGTGGTCGGCGCCCTCGCGCTCGGTGCGGCGGGGCTCTTCGAGTGGCGCGCGCTCGCGAGCTTCGACGACGCGAACGCGCGCTGCGACGCGACCGGTGGCCGCGTCTGCGACTCGTCGGGCGCGCAGTTCCTCGGTCGCGCCGCGACCGGGCTGGCGATCGTGGGTGGCGCTGCCGTGGCGGCGGGGGCGATCGTGTGGCTGGCGACGCCGGCGCCGCAGGTGCGCGTCGGTGCGCAAGGCGCGACGATCGTCGCGGTCGCGACGTTCTGACCGCGACGACGGGTCACCGCGGTGGCCGCGCGCACCTCGCCCCGATCCACGAGGTGTTGATGTTCGCGCGCGGCGCGCGCGCCCAGGTGTGCAGAGCGTCGGCGGGGTCGATCCAGCTCCCGCCGCGGAGCGTGCGCAGGCCGTCGGCCGACTTCACCTGCGCGCAATCGACGCAGGTCGGGGGAAGCGCGTCGCGCCAGCCGTCGAGGACCCACTCGGCGAGGCCCCCGGCCAGATCCGCCTGCCCGAAGCGCCCGTCACCGCGCGGCGAATGCGCCCCGACGTCGACCAGCGTCCCGCAGTACGGCGCGCCGCACCACGTCGCGCGCGACGCGTCCGGCGGCTCCACGCCCCACGGGAACGCTCGCGCCTCGTCACCCCCGCCGGCGGCCAGCTGCCACTCTGCCTCCGTCGGCACGAAGCCGCCGTCCCAGACGCAGAACGCGTAGGCCCACGCCCACTTCAAGCAGCTCGCGGGTCGCGCCTCGTGGTCCGCCGGCATCCAGGTCCACGTCCAGACCTCCGGGTGCGCGTTGTCGCAGGTGAGCGTCGAGAACCACTGCTCGAAGCTCGTCGGGAAGTCGAACGCCCACCCAGGGTCCCACCCGGTGTCGCCGGGGAGCCCTCCGCCGGGGAGCTGAGCGTGCTTTCCGGCGCCGGCGGCCGGGCGCCAGCCCGCGTCCATCCAAGCGTGGAGGAACGCGCGAAAGCGGCCCACGGTGATCTCGTAGCGGTCGAGCTCGAGCGCGCTCACCGCCGCCGTCGCCGCCTCACCGGGCGCACGCGGGAAGGTGCCAGCGGGCACCGGCAGCGAGGCGCAGCAGCTCTCGTCGCCCTTCGCGCCGCAGCTCCGCAAGCCCGCGCCCCCCTCGGCGCAGCTCGGCCACTCGCACCCGGCCACCGTGCACAGCTGCCCTGGCCGGCACACCACGCCGCACGCTCCGCACGACGTGACGCTCGCGAGCGACGACTCGCACCCGTCGCCGGCGAGGTCCGCGTCGCAGTCCGCGTAGCCGGGAGCGCACGCTCCCGCGCAGGCGGCGCCGGAGCAGAGGTTCGAGCTCGCCGTCGGTTCGATCGACGGAACCCCACACCCGACGATCGCCGCCAGAGGGAGCACAGCGGCGCGGAGACGCACGGCGAAGACTGTAGCTCAGCGCGGCGCTCGCGCGCACCGGATCCCGAGCTCGACGTAGGGGAGCACGTCGCGCCCGGGCCTCAGCGCGTAGTCGTCCATGCCCCGGTCGAACGACCGTTGCGCGTCGGCGTCACGGGCGAAGCCCGAGCCCGCCGTCGCCCGCCACCCGTTCGCGTCGGGCTCGCGAGCGCAGTCGGTGCACGGCATCGGCCAGTCGGCGAGGTCCCAGACGCCGTCGTAGAGCCACTCGTCCGCGTTGCCGACGAGGTCGGCGTGTCCCCATCGCCCGTCGCCGAGCGGCGAGCGCGACCCGACCGGCTCCGCGCCGCGCGCGCAGCCGGCGACGTCGCAGTACACCGCGTGCGCGTCGTCGATCGCGCTCGCCTCGGGCGGAGCCGACCAGGGACGCACGCGCTGCTCCGCCCCCCCACCCGCCGCGAAATGCCACTCGGCCTCGCTCGGCACGAACCCGCCGTCCCACGCGCAGAAGAGCACCGCCGAGCTCCAGTCCGTGCACACGATGGGCCGGTCTTCGTTCGCGCCGGGCGCCGGCGTCCACGTCGCTCGCGCGTCGCCGCCGCACGCGAGCGCGTCGTCCCACAAGGCTCGCGACCACGACAGCCGCCCCGCGAACTCGCCGGTCCACCCCGTCTCGAGGTGACGAAAGCCGCCGTCTTCGACGAGGAGACCGCCCCGCGCCAGGTAGGCGTGCTTGCCGGCGCCGACGACCGGTCGCCAGCCCGCGGCGACCGCGCCGAGAAACGCGCGGAAGCGCCCGACGGTCACCTCGAAGCGGTCGAGCCGGAACGCGTGGACCGTGGCCACAAATCCCCCCGGCGATGCGCTCGCGGCATCGTTGCGTCGCTGGAACGTGCCCCCGGGCACGTCGAGCGACGCGCAGCAGTCCTCGTCGCCGCGCGGACCGCACCCCGTGCGCCCCGGGAGGGCTTCGCCACAGCTTGCCCACGCGCATCCGTGCGCGGTGCACAGCTGGCCGGTCTCGCACGCGACACCGCACGCCCCGCACGCCGCGGCGGTCGCGACGCTCGTCTCGCACCCGTCTGCGTCGAGGCTCCCGTTGCAGTCGGCGAAGCCGACCTCGCACGAGCCGACGCACCCCTCGCCCGAGCAGAGGTGGCTCGACGCGTTCGGCGCGAGCGCGGGGACCGAACAGGCCGCCCACGTGGCGACCCACGCGAGCGGCACGAGACGCAGCGCCCTGCCCACCATCAGCGGTCCACGCGACGTGCGCAGTCGCGAGCCCGTCGAGCCGTTCGGCGGGGCCGGAGCGGGCTCAGGCGAAGCGACATGGAGGTACTCCGGGCGATCTCTGCCCGACCCGCGGCGAGGCCGCGGGGGTCGAGGGGCGTAGAGGGTGACCCGAGAGCCCGCCGCCTGTCCAGATTCGGCAGCGACGCCCCAACTTAGGGCGCAGAGAGCGCCGCGCCCCCCAGCGTCACCGCTCCGGCTCCGCGAGGGACGCGCGGATGCGGTCCCAGACCTCGCCGCTCTCGATCGCCTGCCGCGCCGCGCGGAAGTCCCCTTCGCAGTCTTTGACCTTCGCGAAGTCTCTCACCTCGTGGCCCCCCTCGCTCGACGAGCCCCCCATCCCACCAGAGCCGCCGGCGAAGAACCGGCACACGCGCCCGTCGGGCTCGATCAGGATCGCGGTGGAGAAGCGCTCGCGGGGCCGGTGGGTGATCCTCACGCGGTGCGGCAGCGTCAGCGTCGCCGTCAGCTCCTTCGCCCAGGCGAGCACGAAGGCGATGTCCGGCTTCAGCTTCGCGAACCGCTCGCGCTCCTCCTCCTCGAACCGGCGGCGCTCTTCGCGCTCCGCCTGCGCGGCTCGCTGCCTGGCGACGCGCTTGCTCTCCGCCGTCGCGACCACATCCTCGGGAATACGAATGGCCATGCTGCTCTCCTCATCGTCGGCGTCGCCGCCTCCGGCGTTACCACCTTGCCCGTGAAGGCAGGTTGGTCGGGCTTCGCAGGTCCGGCGACCTCCACCCGTCTCGATGAACTGAAGAGCAACCTAGCACCCGCGGCTCTCGTGTCACGAGCTCTCACCACAACCCCTGACATTGCCTGTCACCGCAACGCCGAAGACGCCGCTCGCGCGCGACCTCTGGCGGAATGGCGTCCAACCTCGCGCTGCCGGTTGGGTATCGCGTCCAACCTCGCCAGCCCCGGCTTGAAAGCCGAGGCTGGCAGCAGATCGACCGGGACCCCTTCCAAGCCCGCCCCTCCGTCGCTCCCAGCAATCCACACCTCTCCTCTGTCGCATCCCTGCCGATAGCTCGTTCGTCCCGCCACCGGGCGTCCGCTGCCGGCCCGTCTCATGGACTCCGTGCCGCCCGCGACGACCTTCAGGGTCCCCGGGCGTCGTGCGGGCACCAGGCAGCGCCCGCTCTCGGGGGATCTGTGGTGGCGGGTCGAACGCCAGCGTGCGTGCACGCGGTTCTGCGCGAGGAGGATTCCCAAGGAGGGCGGCGCGCCCTCCTTGGGGGCCGTGGGGTGGC
>CAITLX010000256.1 GCA_903893335.1 uncultured delta proteobacterium
CGGCCCCAACACCAACGGCGCTCAGTTCTTCATCACCGACGCGTCGGCGCCCCACCTCGACAACAACTACACCATCTTCGGTGAGTGCTCGCCCGAGGAGGTCGTCCACAAGATCGCCAGCGCCGAGGTCCGCGGCGACAGGGCGGCGAGCCCGCCGAAGATCAAGAGCGTCAAGATCTCGCGCGCGAAGTAGTCGCGCGCGCAGGAGGGGGGAGGGCGCTCAGTCCGGCTGGTACAACGTTCGCTGCGAGGCGTCCTCGAAGTAGAAGCGCTCGGCGCGGTCGAAGGTGAGGGCGCCGAACGCGTTGATGGCCACGCCGACGAGCGCGGCGCCCCAGAACGCCTTGCCGAAGCGGTAGCCGCCGACCGCGAGCACGCAGAACAGCAGCACCGCGTAGTCGTTCGAGAAGCGGTAGCCGAACTGGCGCCAGCCCGAGTTCTGGTAGAGCAAGTCGGCGCCGGCGACGAGCGCCGCGGTGACCGCGAGCGCGACGAACGCGAAGCCCTTGCGACGCGGCCAGAGCAGCCAGAGGTAGATCGGCGTCGTCAGCCAGAGCGCGAGGCCGTGCGTGTTGATCTGCACGCGCAGCGGGGCGCGCTCGACGTACGGGAGGCTCGTCAGCATCACGCCGAGGTTGCGCGCGAGGTAGTGGTACGAGAACAGCCCCCACTTCTCGATGCGCGCGTGCCACCCGACCGTCAGGTAGTTGTGGCCGTACTCGCCGACGCGCCCGAAGCGCGCGTGGTTGTGCCAGAACATCGCAGCGACCACGAGCGCGATGGGCAGCGCGAACGCCACGAGGCGGCGCGCGAGCGCGCCGAGGTCGAGGCGCCGCACCCAGCCGCCGAGGTCGTCGGGCACGTCGGGGGCGCCCGGCGCGGGGCGCAGGCTGCGGCGCGCGGCCTCGAGGCCGAAGAAGAGCGCGAGCATCGCCATGGGGGGGCGCGTCGCGTAGAGCGCGCCGATGAGCAGACCCGCGACCACCGGCCGGTCGGCGTCGAGCGCCGCGAGCAGGTAGCCGGCCGCGAGCGAGGCGCCCACGACGTGCCCCGCGAACCAGACGGTGCCCTGCTCCGCGGTGAAGAAGTAGACGGTGCCCACCGCGAAGGTGAGCGCCAGCACGGCGTTGGTCGCCTCGTCGCGCTCGCTGCGCCCGGTGCGACGAAGCTTCTCGAGCACGAGGAAGAGCAGCGCGGGCGCGACGCCGGCCACCCAGAGCCACACCTGCCCGTCGCGCAGGTTCTCGGGCGAGCCGGCGAGCTTGACCAGCGGCGCGAGCAGCAGCGCAGGGAAGGGGGGGAAGGAGATGAACCACTTGCCCTGGTACTGCGCGAAATCGTTGTTCTGCGCGTACGCGGGGGGCGGGTGGCCCAGGTCGAGCCGACCGTGCAGCCAGCCGTCGGCGAGCAGCGCGTAGTGGTTGAAGCTCGTGTGCTCGGTGAGGCGCTGACGCGGCGCGCTGGCGAAGTAGACCGCCGTGCAGGCGGCCCAGATCGCGAGCGCGAGCGCGAGGCGCCTCTGCGCGGAGTCGGGGGCGAGCCGGCCAGCCATCGTCGGCGCCGCACGCTAGTCGGGGCAGGGGGCGTCTGCACCATTTCTCGCCCGAAACGGCCTCGCCGGGTGGCAGCAAGCGGCGAGCCAGGCTACCTTGCGGCCCCCACGCATGGCCCCGCAGGATTCTGCCTTCGTCTTCCCGGTGCACGACCTCGACGCCGCCGGGCGCGATCTCGCGTGGCCCGTGTCGCCCGAGTGGCTCGCCGCTGCCCTGCTCGACACCCCGCTCACCCCTCGCGGGCAAGCGGGCGAGGTGCGCGTGCACGTCTCGAAGATCGGTCGCGAGGTGCTCGTGCGCGGGCGCGTGCGCGCCGCCGTCTCGCTGCCCTGCGCGCGCTGCCTCGACCCGGCGTCGCTCGACGTCGATGCTGCCCTCGACCTGCTGCTCGAGCCCGCGGCGCCCGTCGTCCCGGCTGCGCCCGCACGCGCCGACCGCCGCGGCCCCAAGCGCGGCCCGCGCGCGGTCGCCTCGGAGCCCGAGGCCGAGCTTGGCCCGCTCGAGGCAGGCCGCGACGTCTACGAGGGCGAAGAGGTCCAGCTCGACGCGTTCGTGCGCGAGGCCATTCTGCTCGAGGAGCCGTCCTTCCCCTTGTGCTCGGAAGCGTGCGAGGGTATCGGTCCCCCGGCGGTGCCGGGCGCGGCGCCAGACCCTCGTCTGGCGGTGCTCGCAAACATCGTTTCCCTGAAGAGTACCAAGGAGTAGCCCGTGGCCGTCCCCAAGCGAAGGAAAAGCCGTTCGAAGCGTGACATGCGTCGCGCCAACCACGACAAGGTGACGGCACCGAACCTCATTGCGTGCCCCAAGTGCGCGGAGCCCTGCCTCCCGCACCGCGTGTGCCCCTCCTGCGGCCACTACAAGGGCGTGCAGGTCAAGGCCGCGAGCGTCGCTTCCTGAGGTGATCGAGCGACGCCGGCACGCGTGCCGGGTGATCGGACGGCGCTCTCGCGCTTTCC
>CAITLX010000257.1 GCA_903893335.1 uncultured delta proteobacterium
CCGCCGGCTGCATCGGCTGCCGCCCCTGCGGCCTCCGCGGCTGCCCCGGCGCCCGCCCCCACCGCGCCTTCTTCCGGGCCCGCTCCTGCTCCGGCCTCGAAGGCCTCGGCCGGTCCCGCCGGGATGGACGGCGCGACCTACGCCATCCGCCTGCGCGACCTCGAGCAGCGCATCGACGAGCTCAAGGAGCAGATTCGCCGCAGCCACACGCGTCTCTCGCTGCTCACCGACACCATCCTCTCGGGCGGCGTCGCGGGGGCGCGGGCCACGGTCCGCTTCTCGAACGAGATGTCGAGCGCGTTCCGGCTCACCAAGGCGCTCTTCGTCCTCGACGGCGCGGTCCAGTACAACAAGTCCGACGAGAGCGGCGCGCTCGCCGAGCAGCAGGAGATCCCGATCTTCGACGGCTCGATCCCGCCGGGCGACCACACCGTGCAGGTCCTGCTCCAGCTGCAGGGCAACGGCTACGGCGTGTTCTCGTACCTCAAGGGCTACCACTTCGAGGTCAAGTCGAGCCACTCGTTCACCGCCGTCGAGGGCAAGACGATCGCGCTCGACGTCATCGGCTACGAGAAGGGCGGCGTGACCACCGCTCTCGAGGAGCGCCCCGCCGTCCGCTACTCCGAGAAGGTCACCGCGGGCGTCGCGTCCGCGGGCGCCGCTCCCGCCGCTCCCGCGGC
The DNA here is from genome assembly GCA_903893335.1 of uncultured delta proteobacterium. Taxonomy (GTDB): domain Bacteria; phylum Myxococcota_A; class Polyangia; order Polyangiales; family Polyangiaceae; genus CAITLX01. The sequence goes on from CAITLX010000257.1 coordinate 681, forward strand.
ACCAGCGCCCGTCGCGCCCACGGTCGGCGCCTCGACGGGCGTGTCGATCGGCGCGGGAGGGAAGTGAAGTGAGCGAGCCGATCCGGCGACCGGATCGAGCACGGTCCGCCCCGCGCGCACGAAGGCTTCGGGCGCTCTGTGCGCTCCCGTTGCTCGCCGCCGCGGCGTCGGGCTCGTGGTCGTCGCGCGCGTTCGCGGCCGAGCCGGGCCAGACGCTCGACCAGGCGCAGTTCACCCTCGCCAACGTCGACAAGAGCATCGGCGACATCGAGAAGGCCGTCGCCGCCGCCAAGTTCGAGGAGCGCTCGCCCGAGGCGCGCCTGCTCGACGGCGAGCTCGTGCTGCGCGGCAAGGACTACGAGCGCGCAGCCATCATCTTCAGCGAGGTCATCGAGAAGTTCTCGACGCACCCGACCGTCGTCCCCGACGCGATGATGATGCTCGGCGAGACGTACTACGAGTCCAAGGAGTACCTCTCGGCGCGTCGCGCGTTCCGTCGCATCGTCGATCGCGTCGGCGAGCCTCGCTTCGCCAGCTACCAGGCGCGCGCGCTCGAGCGCCTCGTCGACATCGCGCTCCGTACGCAGACGTACGACGCGCTCGACGAAGTCTTCGCGAAGATGAGCCAGCTGCCGCCGCAGTCCATCGAGTCGGGCATCGCGTACGCCCGCGGCAAGGGGCTCTTCGTTCGCAACGACTGGGCCGGCGCGCGCACCGCGCTCCAGTCCGTGGCGCCGCAGAGCCGCGTCTACCCCCAGGCCCGCTACCTGCTCGGCGTCATCGCCATCAAAGAGGCGGCGCCCGCAGGGGCCACCGTGGCGGCGTCGCGCGGTCGCTTCACCCAGGCCATCGAGGCCTTCCGCCAGGCCGCCGCGCTCCCGCGCGACACGCCCGAGCATGCGCACGTCGGCGACCTCGCGTGGCTCGCCATCGGGCGCCTCTACTACGAGACCGAGCAGTACCTCGAGGCGGCCGACGCCTACACGAAGGTCGAGCGCGAGTCGCCCGAGTTCGGCACGGCGCTCTACGAGCTCGCCTGGGTCTACGTGCGCGTCGGCGACGCCGACCGGGCGCAGCGGGCGCTCGAGGTGCTCGCGGTCGCCGATCCCAACGGCAGCAACATCGCCGACGGCACGCTCCTGCGCGCCGACCTCATGCTCCGCGCCGGTCAGTTCGACAAGGCGCTCGCGCTCTACCAGGGCGTGCGCGCCCAGTACGACCCGATCCGCGAGAAGGTCGACGCCTTCCTCCTGTCGACCTCCGACCCGGCCGTCTACTACGACAAGCTCGCCAAGGAGCAGCTCGAGCAGCTCGACCAGTCGACGCTGCTGCCGCCGCTCGCCGTGCAGTGGGCGCGCGAGGCCGAGAACGGCCCCTCGGCGTTCGCCGTGCTCGCGGGCGCGCAGAGCTCGCGCAAGATGCTGCGGCAGGCCAGCGGGCTCGTCGACAAGCTCGGGATGATCCTCGCCGCGCCCAACCGGGTGCGGGCGTTCCCCGAGCTGCGCGTGGGCGAAGAGAAGGCGCTCGCGATGATGAACTCCATCACGCGCGCGCGTGGCGCTGTCGGCGAGACGCTCGACGCGGTCGAGGCTCCCGAGGTCGGCCCCGAGCTGGCCAAGGTCCGAGACGAGCGGCGCGCTCTGCAGGCGCGGCTCGCGCGGCTGCCCGTGGGCGACTCCGACTTCTCGTCGCGCGAGGACCAGGCCCAGCGCCAGTGGAACACCCTGTCGCAGCGGCTGCAGCAGCTCACGCTGCAGGTCGACGGCATGCACGCGATCATCAACGGCCTGCGCCGCGCGATCGCCGAGGGCTCGCAGCACGGCGTCGTGCGCGACCCGGCGAGCGTCGAGCGCTTCCAGATCGAGCTCGGGCAGAACGAGCACGACCTCGGCCTCTACCGCCAGATGATCGCGGAGATGCGCCGCCTGGTCGAGGCCGGCAAGCTGCAAGTGGGCTTCGGCGACCAGCGCTTCGTCGAGGACGCCGACCTTCGCTCCGCGTTCCGCCGCGCGCTCGGCGACGAGGTTCGGCTCGCCGCCGGCGGGGCAGGGGGACGCGACGCGGTCACCTGGGCGCAGCGCGCCGCGCCGCTGCTCGCGCAGGCCGAGGCCAGCGACGCACGGCTCGACGCCGCCTACGCCGACATCGAGCGCCGCGTCGAGCAACGCGCCGGCGAGGTGAAGCAGATCCTCGACGCCGAGACGCAGAACCTCGCCCGCTACGCGACCACGCTCGACACGCTCGACGCCGAGGCGCGCCTGGTCGTCGGCCAGGTCGCCATGAAGAACTTCGGCATCGTGCGCGATCGCCTCAAGGAGATCGTCCTGCGCGCCGACGTCGGCGTCACCGAAGAGGCGTGGGAGCTGCGCGAAGAGGAGCTCGGCCGCGTCCGCAGGCTGCAGCTCGAGCGCTCGCGCTCCGAGCAGCAGCTCAACGAGGAGCTCCGCGAGGTGCTCGACGACATGGGTGAGCCCGACAAGGGCGCGGCGCCGCCCGGAGGTCAGAAGTGAAGCCCGCGATCCTCAGTGGCTCCGCGCCGGCGATGCGCACCCGCAGCGCCGCGCTCGGGGCGCTCGTGCTCGCGCTCGTGTCGGCGCTCTCGGTCGACGCGCTCTCGCAGGCGAAGGCCCCCGCGAAGGCCGTGCCTGCCAAGGTGGCGCCCGCGAAGCCGGTCAAGGGCGCTGCGCCCAAGGCTGCCGCGGCGCCTGCCATCACGGCCGACGCCGGGGCTCCGGCGTCCGACGGCGGCCCGTCGACGTTCGAGATCTCGACCGGCTGGGGCGACGCCGGTCCTCCGGCCGTCGCCGCCATGCCCACGGCGCGCAAGGCCTTCCCGCCGCCGCCCCCTCCCTCCGTCGAGCAGGTCGGCGCGCTCGCGCAGGCTCAGGCCGAGGCGGCGACGTACGAGCAGTCCGCGCGCGACTACCGCGACGCCATCACGCGCATCGTCCAGCACCACTACGAGGACAAGCGTCGCCGCGTGCTCGCGGCGCTCGACGGCGAGATCGTCGCCGAGAAGCAGGCGCTCGGCGCCGCGCGCGACGAGGCCATCAAGCGCCTCGAGGAGTTCGTCGCTCGCTACGCAGGCCCCACCGCCGAGCCCGAGGCGACGCCCGACGCGATGTTCCGCCTCGCGGCGCTCTACGAGGAGAAGGTCCGCAGCGAGACGCCCGAGCCCGACGTGCTCGCGCAGGGCCTCAAGCCGGCCGTCGCGCTCTACCGGCGCGTCATCGCCGAGTTCCCGAAGTACCGCGAGCTCGCGGGCATCTACTACTACCTCGGTCACGCGCTCAACGACTCGTCGCGCATCGACGAGGCGCAGCAGGTGTGGCGCTCGCTCGTCTGCCACAACAAGTTCCCGTACCCCGTCGCGCCCGACCCGAAGGACCCGACGCGCGACACCATCGTGCGGCTCCCGCAGGACCACGACGAGGACTTCTGGCGCGGCTGGGACTCGACGCACACGACGCCCGCCTCGCTCGGCGCGCCGAAGCGCCCGGCCAAGGCCGCCGCCGCGAAGGCCCCGAAGAAGGGCGCCGCGCCGGCGCTCGAGGTGTCCGACGAGACGGCCTACCTGAGCCCGTACCCCGACGCCTGCGAGGCGATCGCGCAGAAGGTCGCCCCGGGCGCCGAGCCGCGCTACCTCGCCGAGATCTGGTGGCAGATCGGCAACTACCACTTCGATCAGCTCGACCCGCACGGCGGTCCGTTCAACCTCAACCGCGCGGCGACCGCCTACACGCGGTCGATGCAGTGGAAGAAGCCTCCGCTGTTCGGCGTCGCGATGTACAAGCTCGCCTGGACGTACTTCAAGCAGCAGCGCTACGAGACGGCCGTCCGCGAGTTCGTCCAGCTGCTCGACTACAGCGACGAGCAGGAGAAGCTCACGGGCGACCCCGGCGCCGACTTCCGCACCGAGGCGTACACGTACATCGCCGGCTCGCTGACGTACCTCGACTTCCAGGGCCCCGCCGACGGCGACCCGTACATCACGCGCACCGACGTGCTCGACACCGAGTCCAACCCGGCGGTCGCCGAGCAGAAGATGCACGTCGCGGTCGAGCGCGTGCAGGACGCGCGGCTCATCCCGCAGGACAAGAAGTGGTCGGTCGACGTGTACCGCGGGCTCGCGCAGGAGTACCGCGAGGTCAACCAGTGGCACAACGCCATCGAGACCTTCGAGCTCATCCTGCGCAAGTGGCCGATGCACCGCGACGCGCCGCAGGTGCAGTCGCAGATCGCCGAGATCTACGACGAGCTCACGCGCCTCTCGCGTGAGGGCACGCCCGAGCGCGAGCAGAACGCCGCCCGCGCGCTCGAGGCCCGCACCCGCCTCGCGAGCTACGTGGGCAATGCGCCGTGGGTCGACGCCAACCGCGACGACCCCGAGGCGATCACCTCGGCCGAGAAGCTCGTCAAGGGCGGCCTTCGCCGCGCCGCGGCGGACCACACCAACCGCGCGCGCAAGCTCGTCGCCGACGCGACCTCGACCAGCGACGGCGCGCAGCAGAAGGTGCTGCTCGACCGTGCGCTCGGCGAGTACAAGCTCGCCGACATCGGCTGGACGGGCTACCTCCGCCAGGACGAGAACGCCGCCGACGCCTACGAGACGCGCTTCTGGATCGCCGACGCGCGCCACGGCGCGGTCGTCGTCGGCGTCACGCTCGACCGCTCGCCGGCCACGGCCGAGGTCGCCGCTGCGCGCCAGGCCGCCGTCGAGGTCCGCGACTCCAACGAGGACGACCGCTTCCTCGAGCCCTCCGCCTACTACGTGGTCGACCTGGCCGAGCAGCAGCTTCAGGACCAGTACCGCCTCTTCACGCGCTCGAACGGCACGCAGGGCTTCGAGGAGCGCAAGGAGGCCAAGTTCACCCAGGCCGCCGACGGCACCGAGAAGATCGTCACCGACGCCGTCCCGCCGGCCGTCATCGCAGCGATCAGCGCGCGCGACGAGTACGTGCTCCGCGTGACGCCCGCCGCCGACACGCCGCACCGCGCGCCGACCTACACCTACCAGGCAGCCGACTTCTTCTTCCTCTACGGGCAGTGGAGCGAGGCGCAGAAGCGCTTCGACCCGATGTGGAGCGAGCACTGCGGCAAGGACGAGTGGGGCTACAAGGCCTGGGATCGCCTCAACACGATGGCCGCGCGTTCGGGCGACACCGAGCGGCTGCGCGCCCTCAAGGACAGCCCGAGCTGCGCCGTCTCCGAGGCCGACAAGGTCGCCGAGCAGAGCACGCGCCAGAAGGTGGGCAAGGGCATCGCCTACCTCGACGCAGGCAAGGCGTACGACGCCGCGCAGAAGATGGCGCCCGGCCCCGAGCGCGACAAGCAGTGGCGCAAGGTGGCCGCGCTCTACGAGGCCGCGCTGCAGGCGGGCCCCGATCGCGACGAGGCCCCCGAGGCCGCGATGAACGGCGCGTTCGCCTACAAGATGGTCGGCGAGTACGACAAGGCCATCGCCATGTACGAGCTGTTCATCAAGAACTACGGCGACGAGAAGACGCTGAAGAAGCTCGACGACGAGAAGAGCCCCAAGTACGCGGAGCGGGTCAAGTACCTGAAGGACGCCTACGAGACCCTCTCGAAGTCGTACGTGCTCTTCTTCAACTACCGCTCGGCGGCCGACACCTACGACAAGATCAGCGCCATCGCGCGCTTCCCCGAGAAGGACCGCCGCGACGCCACGCGCAACGGCCTCGTCCTCTACTCGAACATGGGCGACCGCGAGAAGATGACCTCGATGCGCTCGCGCCTCGAGAAGCTCAGCCCGAGCGCTCAGGAGAAGGCGGAGGCCGACTTCATCATCGCCTCGAGCGACAAGAAGCAGTGGGACCCGCGCGGCGCCGACGACGGCGCGAACAAGGCCGCCCGCGCTCGCGCGACGACCGCGATGATGGAGTTCTACGACGCCAACCGTCGCATCAGCGCCGCCGACAAGTACGTGGTCGAGGCCGCTTACGACGTCGCGCGCATGCGCACCGCTGCCAGCGACAAGACGGCTGACGAGTGGTGGAAGAAGACGATCGCCGCCTTCGAGACGTACAAGTCGTCCGCCCCCAGCAAGGACGGCAAGAGCGAGGCGATGGGCTCGCGCGAGGCCGGCTTCGCCGCCGAGGCCGAGTACGTCCTGGTCGACGCCGAGATCCGCAAGGAGTTCGACTACGAGACCAACCACCACCGCTACGCGGGCACCACGATCGACGTCGTCACGAAGTACGGCGCCGACGCCGTCGACGCCAAGAAGTGGCAGGACAAGCTCGATCACGTCGTCTCCGCGTACGACTCCCCCGAGTGGGCCACTGCCGCCATCGCGCGCAAGGGCACGCTCTACGACTCGCTGCGCACCGGCCTCTACAGCGTCCGCGCCCCCGCGCTCAAGCTCTACGACGACAAGGAAGAGAAGCTGCTCAAGCGCTTCGAGCAGAGCGACGATCCGGCCGACCAAGAGAAGGCCGACACCTTCCGTCAGCGCCGCGTCGAGACGTGGCGCGCCAAGCGCGAGACGGAGCTCAACAGCGCCGACGAGGCGATGGTGCACTTCTACGCGCAGAGCGTCGTCCTGGCGAAGCGCTACAATGTGCGCAACCCCGCGGTGAACCGCGCCAACCAGCGCCTCGCGTTCTTCACCGACATCATCGGGGAGCAGAAGATGCGTGCCTACGCCCAGACCGTGCAGGGCCTCGAGTACCGCGACAGCATGTTCCTCCAGTCCAGGCCCGGCCTCATCGCGACGCCCGAAGCGCAGCCCATCGCCAGCCCGCTCCCGGCGGTGCCGTGATGCGTGCCCTCAGCCTTCGCGGCCTCGTGGTGGGAATGCCGAGCCTTCGCGGCCTCGTGATGGGAATGTCGGGCCTTCGCGGCCTCGCCCTTCCGTTGTTCGTCGCGCTCTCGGCCTGCGGAGGCGGCACGCCCGCGCCGCAGGTGCCCGACCAGCCCCCGCCCGAGGCGGCGGTCGAGCCGTTCCCCGGCGTTCCCCCGCAGGCCCCCGTGGTCGCCGCGCCGGTCGCGGCTCCTCCCGAGGCGCCCGTCGCGCCGCCCCCCGTCGAGGTCCCGGCCGAGCGTCCGCGCATGAGCGACGCCGCGCGCGGCCCGTACGGGCAGGGGCTCTCGGCGTTCGGCCAGGGCGACCTCGCGGGCGCCAAGGCCGCGTTCCAGCAGGCGACGCAGGCCGACCCGCGCTCGTACCAGGCGTTCTACTCGCTCGGCTCGGTGCTCGAGCGCCTCGGCGACAGCGGCGCGCTCGCGGCGTACCGTCAGGCGTTCACCGTGCAGTCCGACTACGCGCCGGCGATCGTCGCGCACGGCATGCTGCTGGCGAAGCGCAGCCCGGGAGACGCCGACGCGTTCTTGACGGGCAAGCGCGGCGCGCTGCCGTCGTCGGCCGCGGTGCTCGGCGCGCTCGCCGAGGTCAAGTCGATGGCGCGCGACACCGCGAGCGCCCAGCAGCTCGCGCAGGAGGCCCTGAAGAAGGACTCCGACTACCGCCCGGCGATGGTCACGCTCGCGCGCGACCACTACCGCAACCGGCGCCTCGATCTCGCGCAGTATGCGCTGACGGCCATCCTCGACGGCTTCGGCGAGGAGAACCCCGCGCGCGATCCGAACAACGCCGAGGCCCACTACCTGCGCGCGCTCATCCTCAAGGAGGAGGGGCGTCGCGCCGCGGCCATCACCGAGCTCAAGAAGACGGTCGATCTTCGCCCCGACATGGTCGACGCGGCGGTTCAGCTCGCGGCGTTCTACCTCGAGGCCGGCAACGGCACCGACGCGCAGCCGCTCCTCGAGCGCGCGCTGCGCTACGACGCGAGCAACGTCATCGCGAAGCTCAACCTCGGCGACTGCTACCGCCTCGCGGGCCGCAGCGCGGAGGCCAAGGCGCACTTCGACTGGGTCGTGCTGCACGACGCGAGCCTCGCGCAGGCGCACTACGACCTCGCGCTGCTCTACCTCTTCTCGCCCACGCTCCCGGGCCTCGACCCGAAGCGCCAGGCCGACGCGGCCATCGCCGAGATCACGAAGTACCAGGCGCTCCGCGGCAAGCCCTCGCAGGCGCAGGCCGACGACTCCGACGAGCTGCTCAGCCGCGCCAAGCAGAAGCTGGCCGACCTCGACGCCCAGAACGCCGCCAACGAGCCCGCCGCGGCTCCCGGTGGGTCGGCCAAGCCGGCCTCGAGCGCGGCGCCCGCTGCTCCCGCCGCCCCCCCCAACGAGTGACCCGCTCCGGAGCCCCCATGCGCATCCTCCTGGCCCTCGCGCTCGTCCTCGTCGCCTCTCCCGCGCTCGCGCAGGGCAAGCCCAAGGGCGGCGTCATCACGCTCACCGAGGTCGAGATCGTCGGCCGCATCCAGAAGCCCATCGCTTCGGTCGACGTCAACCGCATCGACCCCAAGCTCACCCTGAAGGAGCTGCACCAGCCGTTCCTCGATCGGGTCGAGCAGGCGATCTACAAAGACCCGTTCTGACGGCGGGCGCGTCGGCGCTGACCTTCGCGTGACGATCGTCGGCGTGACGCTCGCATCTCTCGTCGCGCTCGCGCTGGTCTCGGCGGCGAGCCTCGCGGCCACGTTTCGGCTGCGTCGCGTCGTCGCCGCCGTCGGGCTCGACGC
>CAITLX010000258.1 GCA_903893335.1 uncultured delta proteobacterium
CGCGCCGAGGCCGTCGTCGCGTGGCTCGTCGCGCACGGCATCGATGCGTCTCGGCTCGAGGCGCAGGGCCTCGGCTCCACGCGCCCGCTGGTCGACGAGAAGACGGACGCGGCGCGCAAGAAGAACCGCCGCGTCGAGCTGCACGTCGTCGAGCAAGCCGACTGACGGCGGGCGACGCGATGCGCGCGCGGTCAGCGCACGCGCGGCGCGAGCAGCGCGCTCGTGACGGCGAGCAGGCCCGCCGCCGCGGCGCCCCAGAGGCAGGTGCGCGCGAGCGCGTCCTCGCCGTGAAGGTGCAGCGCGAGCGCGGCGAAGCCGGCGGCGACGCCGACGAAGGTGAGCACGGCCTGTCGCGCGGCGGAGTAGAGCAGCCGCATGCCCTCGGGCAGCCCGCGCACGCGCACCTCGAGCTCGCCGCGCACGGCGCGCTGCAGGTAGCGGCGGAGATCCTCGGGTAGCCCGATGGCCTGAAGGGCCATGTCCTTGGCCGCCTCGAGGGCGATCTGCGTCCAGTCGCGGCTGCCGAAGACGAAATCGCGCAGGTAGGGGCCGACGACCTCCATCGGGCTGAGCTCGGGGTCGAGCTGCGTGCACACGCCCGTCAGCAGCAGCAGCGTGCGCTCGAGCAGCACCCAGTCGCGCGGCACGAGGAACGTGCCGGTCAGCTCGCGCAGGCCGATGTCCATGCGGCGCAGATCGAGCAGGTGCTCGAAGCCGCGGGCGGGATCGACCTTGATGTCCTTGAAGTTGAAGCTGTCGAGCTTCACGTCCTCGTGGAAGCGTCGGTGGAAGTACTCGACGACGCGGCGGCTCACCTCGCTGTCGTCGTGCAGCGCGAGGAACCCCATGCGCTTGAGCGCCGCGACGAGCCGCTTGCTGTCGCGCCGGATGACGCCCTCGAGGAACTCGGGGATCCCTTCGCGCATCTCCTGCGACAGCTCGGCGACGGCGCCGAAATCGAGCAGGATCAGCCCGCCGTCGGCGCCCACGAGCATGTTCCCGGGGTGCGGATCGGCGTGGTAGACGCCGTCGACGAAGATCATCTGGCAGTAGGTGCGCACGATGCGCCGCGCGAGCTCCTTGCGGTCGACGCCGAGCGCGTCGATCGCGGCGGTGTCGCCCACCTTCACGCCCTCGACGAAGGTCGTGACGAGCACGCGGCGCGTGGTGAGCTCGGAGACGACGACGGGGAAGCGCACGCGCGGGTCGCGCTCGAAGTTCTTCGCCACCCGCTCGATGCTCGCCGCCTCGGCGAGGAAGTCGAGCTCGCCCGCGATCATGCGGCGCACCTCGCGGTAGTACGCGTCGAGCCCGCGCACGGGCACGAAGAGCTGTACGATCTGCATGATGCGGCGGATCGTCCGCAGGTCGAGCCGCGCGATCTCGTCGATGTCCTTGTGCTGCACCTTCACCGCGACGCGCCGCCCGTCGAGCAGCCGCGCCTCGTGCACCTGCCCGAGCGACGCGCTCGCGATCGGGCGGCGGTCGAACGAGGCGAACACCGCGTCGACGGGCCTGCCGAGCTCGCCCGCGACGCGCTCGGCGATCTCCGCGTAGGGGCGCGGGGGCACCTGGTCCTGAAGCCCCTCGAGGCCCGTGCGAAACGCCTCGGGGAGGAAATTGGCCATGATGCTGAGCAGCTGGCCGACCTTGATGAAGAGCCCTTGCAGCGCGAGGATCGTCACCTCGACGCGGCGCGCGCTGGCGCGGTGGGTGCGCTCGAGCCGCGCGCGGTACCACGCCTCGCCGAACAGCCGCCCCCCGAGCCGGAGCGCGAGGTAGCTGAAGAGCACGATGAACGTCGTGGAGTACGCGCGCACGAAGCGGAAGCGCTGCACGTACGGCCCGCGCAGCGCGGGCACGCCGGGCCGCTCGCTTCGGCGCGGCGCGGGAGCCTCGGGCGGGGCCTCGGCGACCATCGTCCGGAAGGCTACCAGATGGTCGGGTTCGGGGACGATCTGGGAGACGCGTCGGCCCAGGCGGCGATGGCGTCGTAGACGCGCGGGCGTGCCTCGCGGATCGCCGCCGACGCGCGCGTCGGGTGCACGCGGTTGGTGAGCAGCACGCCGACCCGATCGCGCTCGGGGTCGAGCCAGAGGCTCGTGCCGGTGAAGCCGAGGTGGCCGATGCTGCGCGGGCCGAAGCGCGCGCCCGCCGACGAGGCCCCCTCGCTCTTGCCGTCGAAGCCGGCGCGCAGCGTGCCGCCGGGCCGCACGCGCACGAGCGGCTCGACGTCGGCCGCGCCGAGCCAGCCGGGGCGTCGGTCGGCGAGCGCGTCGGCGACGGCGACGCCGAGATCGAGCACCGAGCCCACCGTGCCGAAGAGCCCCGCGTGGCCCGCGCACGCGTCGCCCACCAGCGCCCACGCGTTCTCGTCGTGCACGCGCCCGCGCACGACCCCGCCCCGGAAGGCCACCTCCTCGGTCGCCGCCGCGCGCGCGACGAACGCGGGCGCGCGGGCCTCCCACTGGCGCGCAGAGCCGAGATCGAGCCCGAGCGGCGCGGCGACCTCGCGCGCCACGAGCAGGTCGAGCGCGAGCCCCTCGCAGCGCGCCAGCGCCTCACCGAGCAGCAGGTAGCCGAGATCGCTGTAGACGGGCGCGAACGGAGGCGCCCCTTCGCACCCGACGCGGCGCGCGCGCGCGGCCTGGGTCAGCGCGGCGCGCGGGTCGACCGCGTCGCCGGTCAGAAGCGGCGCGAACAGGGGCTCGTGGGCCCCGAGCCCTGCGCGGTGCGCGAGCAGCATCTCGAGCGCGACGCGCTCGCTCGGCGTGCCGCGCGCCTCCTCGACGAGCGCGCCGAGGGGCGTGTCCCACGCGAGCCGCCCCGCGCGCACCAGTCGCGCGAACACGAGCGCGGTGACGGGCTTGGTGACGCTCGCCAGGTCGAACGGCGTGTCCACGCTCGCCGCGGGCTCCCCCGGCCCCGCGCCGAGGCGACCGGCGGCGACGACCTGCCGCGACCAGTCGCCCGTGTCCGAGCGCCGCACCGCGGCGCCGATGGCTGCGGCGGGGGCGACGGCGCCGGGCCCGGCGAGATCGAGGGCGAGCGCCTCGAGCGACACGGCGGCGAAGCTAGCACGCGCGTCGCTTTCGGGCGCTTCTTTGACGCGGCGCGCGGCGCGTCGCTATGATCCGACCAGCGTGCTCGCGTCTGCGGTGCGGACACGCCGAGGGCATTCACATGGCCGGTTTCGTCTGGGAGGCGCGCACACGCACCGGCGAGGTGCGAAAGGGGACGATGGAGGCCGACAACCCGGCCGCCGTCGAGTCGCGCCTCAAGGCTCAGCAGTTGAGCCCCATCAAGGTCAAGCGCAAGACCGAGTTCAACATCACGATCGGCGCGGGCGTCACGCCCAAGGAGATCGTCATCTTCACGCGCCAGTTCGCGACGATGATCGACGCCGGCCTGCCCCTCGTGCAGTGCCTCGAGATCCTCGCGGCGCAGCAGGAGAACAAGATCTTCCAGGCCGCGCTCAAGGACATCAAGGGCCACGTCGAGGAGGGCGCGACGTTCAGCGACGCGCTCCGGCGTCACCCGAAGATCTTCGACGACCTCTTCGCCAACCTCGTGCAGGCAGGCGAGATCGGCGGCATCCTCGACACGATCTTGAACCGCCTCTCGATCTACATCGAGAAGAACGTCAAGCTCATGCGCCAGGTGCGCGGCGCGATGGCGTACCCGGCGACGGTCCTCGTGATCCTCGGGCTCGTGCTCGTCGTGCTGATGACGTTCGTCATCCCGGCGTTCGAGAACATGTTCAAGGACTTCGGATCGAAGGACGAGCTGCCGAAGCTCACCCAGTTCGTCATCAAGGTGTCGCACGGGTTCGTGTCCTACTTCCCGCTCATCCTCCTCACGCTCATCGCGAGCGTCACGAGCTTCGTCTACACGTACCGCACGCCAGCCGGGAAGAAGTTCGTCCACCGGATCATGCTCAACCTGCCGCTCGTCGGCATCGTGCTGCGCAAGATCGCGGTCGCGCGCTTCACGCGCACGCTCGGCACGCTCGTGCAGTCGGGCGTCCCGATCCTCGACGCGCTCGAGATCGTGGCCAAGACGGCCGGCAACGTCATCGTGACCGAGGCCATCATGCACGCGCGCCAGAAGATCAGCGAGGGCAAGAACATGGCCGAGCCGCTCGCCGAGACGAAGGTGTTCCCGTCGATGGTCGTGCAGATGATCGGCGTCGGCGAGCAGACCGGCGCGCTCGACCAGATGCTCAACAAGATCGCCGACTTCTACGAGGAGGAGGTCGACGTCGCCGTCGGCGCCCTGACCTCGATGATGGAGCCGATCATGATGGTCGTCATCGGCAGCGTCGTCGGCGTCGTGCTCACGTCGATGTACCTCCCGATCTTCGACCTCGCCGGCAAGATCAAGGGCGACTGACCGGAGCGAGCGTTGTTCACGCTCTCCACTCCCGTGTCCGACGCCCCGCCGCCGTCGGCCCCGTCGGACGACGACGCGCCGCTGCGCTCGCGGCTCGCGTGGCTCACCGGCCTGCGCATCGCGTCGGTCACGGTGCTCGGCGGCCTGCTCGGCTCGCTCTACCTGCGCGCCGGGCTGCCGCTCGGATCGTTCTCGGTGCGCGTCGTCATCGGCACGCTCGTCTCGACGTACGCGCTCGCGACCGCGTACGCGGCCGTGCTCCGGTGGGGCAAGCACCTGCGCAAGCTGGCCATCGCGCAGATCGTCGTCGATCAGCTCACCTGGACGGTGCTCGTCTACGTCTCGGGCGGCGCGACGAGCGGCGCGACCGCGTTCTACGGCCTGACGTGTCTGTCGGGCGCCATCCTGATGGGGCTCGGCGGCGCGACGATCGCCGCGGTCGTCGGCACCGCGGCCTACTCGCTGCTCTGCTTCGCGCTCGTCACGGGCCTGCTCGACTCGCCCCCCGATCAGCCGCACGGACAGTACGCGAGCGATCTCGCGCAGGTCCTGCCGCCG
>CAITLX010000259.1 GCA_903893335.1 uncultured delta proteobacterium
CGTCCCAGGCCGACGCGAGGCGCCCCTCGACGCGGGCGAGCGCCCCGGGCACGCGCAGCGCGAGGCCGAGCGGCTCACCGTAGCCGAGCCCCTCGATCGAGCGCGACACGAGCGCGTCGGCGGCGGCGAGGACGGCCTCGCGCCCCTCCGGGCGCCCCGCGCGCGACGCGCGCACGCCCTGGTCGAGCAGATCGAGCCACGCGCCGAGCGCGGCCTCGGGCTCGCCTGTCTGCTCGCGCTCGAGCGCCGCGGCGAAGTCGGGCTCGAGATCGCGCGCGACGGGCGCGACAGGCAGCGGCCGCGCGCCCGCGCAGCCGCACGCGAGCGCGACGAGCAGCACCGGCGCGAGCCGCCTCACTTCGCCCTCCGCGGCGCGTCGGCGTGCGTCGCGCGCACGAAGCGCACCGAGCGGTGCATCAGGGCGTCCGCGCGCTGCAGGAACGCGCGCCACGCCGGGTAGTCGGCGACGGCGATGGTGCTCGCGTCGAGGGTGACCGAGCGCTCGACGACGACCGCGCGCGGGTCGCGCGGGTCACGGCGCACCGCCAGGCGCGCGCGCCCGAAGGCGCCGCCGTCCTCGTCGCCCGCGGTGGGGAGCTCGGCCGGCACCCAGCCCTCGGGAGAGACGATGCGCACCGTGCGCGTCTCGTGCCCCGGCGCGACGCTCGGCGGGAGCACGACGGGCAGCGCGCGCGTGACGAGCGGAGCGAGCTGCGACGCCAGCGTGGCAGGGGGCGCGAGCGACACGACCCAGTCGTCCCCCTCGCGGTGCGCGAGCGCCGCGCCGCGCGAGCGCCAGCGCACCGAGGCCGCGCCGCGCGCGAGCTCGGGCGCGAACGTGACGTTCGGCTCGACGGTGAGCCCGGCGAAGAAGCGCCCCACCAGGTTCTGCTCGACCCAGGAGGCGCGGGCGTCCTTCTCGCGCAGGTTGCCGCGCAGCGCGAAGGCTCGGTCGCCCGAGTGGCGCTCATCGGCCTCGACGACGCCCGAGCCGTCGGGCGCGAGCGTGACCGTCCACGCGCCGTCGATGCCGTGATCGGCGGGCGAACCCGGCGGCGACGCCTGCACGATCGCCGGTCCGCGCGTCGCGAACAGCGCCTGCGCCCGAGCGTCCATCGAGGGGAGCGGGCCGAGTCGGCTCTCGGGGCTCGTGGCGTCGAGCCAGACGCCCGGACCGTCGCCCACGCCGGGCACGAAGGCGATGCCGTGGTCGAAGAGCGGCACCGCGGCGCGCGTCGAGCCGAGCACCGACGGCTGGCCGGTGAGTCGGGTCTGCACGAGCACCTCGGTCGCCTCGACCCCGATCGCGCGCAGCAGCGTGATGAGCAGCAGCGCCTTGTCGTCGCAGTCGCCCTGCCGGCGCGCGAGCAGCTGCTGGGGGCGGTTGGGGAGCCAGAACTCGCCGGACACGTAGTTGACGTAGCGAATGTCGTCGGCGACGAAGTCGAAGAGCGCGGCGATCTTCTTGTCGCGCGGCCCGATGCCGCGCGTGAGATCGCGCGCGAGCGCCCGCACCTGCTCGTCGGGCTCGGTGAACCCCTCGACGGCGGCCTGGTACCACGAGCGAAACTCGTCCCACGACGCGAAGGTCGAGCCCACGACGGTGGGCAGGTACTCGGTGGAGCGCGGCGCGAGCGGCTCGTCGCGCACGTTGACCGGGTGCTCCCAGGTCATGCGCACCACGAGGCGCCCAGCGTCGCGCGTCTCGGTCGTGTGCTCGGGCTGGCCGTGCAGCACGTCGATCGCGAGCGGGTGCGCCTCGGGTGAGTCGATGACGACCTCGTTGTAGAGCAGCGGGTGCGTCGACGTCGCGCCGGCCAGATCGACGAAGTAGAAGGGCGGGTCGCCGCGGCGCCCCACGGGGCCGTCCGTCCAGCCGCGCACGGCGACCTCGACGACGTCACCGGTCGCGAGATCGGGCCACCGCACGACCGGGTGGCCCCCCTCGACGTGCTCCTCCTCTGCGAACGCGACGCCCCCCGCGGCGCGGTGCACCCGCGCGCGCAGCAGCTCGGCGCCGCTGCCCTCGAGCGGGATCTCCTCGACGAGCTCCTCTTTCGTGTGCGGAGGCACGACGATCTCGCGCGCGTAGTGGAGCAGCTGCGAGACGCGCCGGTCGTCGTGCAGCGTGACGACGCGCAGCCAGTGCAGCTCCCGGTCGGACACCTCCCCCTTGACCACGGGCGTCGCGTCGCGTCGGGCGAGGAACACCGCCGGGGCGACGAGCCTGGCCGCGTCGCCCGGCGGCGCCGCCTCGGCTCGCCCCGTGCGCGCGGCGCGGAACGCTGCCTCGGCGCGGTGCTGGTCGGCCGCCGAGATC
>CAITLX010000260.1 GCA_903893335.1 uncultured delta proteobacterium
GAACTCGAGCGGCTCGCGCCAGCCCACGTCGCCCGCACCCGAGAGGGGCAGGAGCACCCCGACGCGCAGCGGCGGCTCGGGCTCGGAGCCGCATCCACCGAGCACGGCAGCGAGCGCGGCGACCAGCGCCAGGGACAGCGGCCGCATCACGGGTGCTCCGCGAGATCGCGCGCTTCGGCGGCGAGCGCGTCGCCGCGAGCCGCGGCGACCAGCGCCGCCACCCGGTCGGCGAAGACGTCGTTCACCACGAGGTCCGTCGCGGCTTCGCTCAGGCCGAGCGACTCCGCGCCGTCGATGAACTCGCCGGCGGCCTCGTCGTGGATCGCCTGGGTCACGGACAGATCGAGCCTCCTCACGACCGAGCCGACGATCACGCCTCGGCCGAGCCAGGATTGATCGACATCCATGCCGAACGCGTAGCGCCCCGCGGCCTCCTTGGCCGCCTCGAAGACGCCCATCCCCGACCCGCCCGCCACGGGAAAGACGACGTCGGCGTCGGCGTACATCGCCTCGGCGACGGTCTGCGCCTGCGCGGGATCGGCGAAGCCAATCTGCGTCGTCGAGAGGTACTTGGTATCGACCACTGCGCCCCCCGCGTAGGTGACACCCGCGACGAAACCGCGAACGAACTCATTGACGATGGCGATGTCCATTCCGCCGATCACCGACGCCTTCTTGCGCGGCGAGACGGCAACTGCAGCCACGCCGGCGAGAAACGACGGCGCGAACGAGCGATACGTGACCGTCTTGAGGCCGGAGCACGGGCCGTCGTTGCCGTCGAGCTCGACCACATGTCGCCCGCCAAACGCACACGGGGTGGTGCCGCGGGGGAGCCCGGCCATCGTGAACATCAGCTCGGGGCCCGTCGCAGGGGAGGCGGTCCATGCGGCGAAGATGGTCTCGGCCTCCGCTCGGCTGCCCGGGGCCCTCGTGGTCAGACGGAAGTCCGTGTCGAGGCTCGCGCGCACCAGCCCCGCGTACACGTCATCGCAGTACGAGCGATCGCCGACTCCGCCGGTCGTGTAGAGCACCTCGACGCGCAGCTGCTCGGCCTCCGGCTTCTGGCTGCACCCCAGGAGCAGAGGGAGCAGCATGGCGACGCATCGAAGCATCGTGGCCTTCATCGCCCGACCTGCCCTCGGCCTGGCCTCTGGTTGCAGATCCATGGGTGCCACTCCTGTCGTCGCAGCCGCGAGGCGCGCTCCGCCCGAGGCAGACCTGCCCCTGTCGGCCGAGCCGTTCATAGCGTCCGCAGCCACACGGCAGACTCGTAGACGAGCAGCGCGGCGACGCACACCAGCAGCCGGTCGATCTGCCTCGGCGTGCGCAGCCTGAACACGACCGCGCCGGCTGCGAGGGCGAAGGCCGCCAGGCCGCCGACAGCGGCCATGTGCAGCACCCCGAGCCTGCGAAGGATCGCAGCGAGCAGCGCCATGAGGACCAATGCCAGGACGCCCGCCGTGGCCTTGTGCACGAGCGCGAGCTCGCCAGGCGCCGCGCCCGCGACCCGGCCGACGATCGAGAAGAGGCTGGGCACGCCGGCGGCGGCGTCTCCGGCGAGGTCCTTGCCGTCCTTCACTTGCGCGAGCGTGAAGCAGGCGCCGAACGCGAGCAGCACGACGTAGTGGTCACGGAGCGCGACGTAGAACTTGTACGACTCGACGACCATCCCACCGGCGAAGAAGGTCGTGATCGCGATGGTCGCGATGACGACGTGGCCGAGAGGGTAGACGCGGCGCGCGCGCCACGGGGGCGCCGAATAGACCGACGAGGCCGTCCACAGCACGAGCCACAGCCAGAGAAAGCCGCGATCGACCGACACGCCGAACAGCAGCGACAGGAGGACGAACGCCCTTCGCCACGAGCGCGCCTGGGCCTCGGTCATGGCTCCCGACACCAGCGGGCGATCGGGGTTCGATACGCGGTCGATGGCCTGGTCGTGCAGATCGTTGTCGAGCTTCGCAGCCGCGAACAGGAGGCAGATGGAGACGGCGGCGCAGCCGAGGCGCCAGAGCGTGCCCGCGTCTCGCAACGAGGCCAGCTTGCCCCCGTCGACCGCGGTGAGCACGAAGCCGAAGCCGAGCATGTAGAGGTACAGGACCACCCTGCTCGGGTAGAAGGCGCCGAGCACGGCGCGCGTCAGCCGACGGTCCTCGCGCCAGCCGGCAGCCGCGAGCCCGGCGCCAAGGGCGATGACAGGGACCAGGTACATGCTGAAGGCACCCTGCGCCGCCGACGCGTCGAGGCTCGACCGGGGCAGCACCCGACCCATCGACGCGTAGATGGCCGGCAGGTAGCCGAAGACGAAGACGACGGCGTAAATCGAGGCGCCCAGCGCGACGCCGCGGAGCCAGCGCCGCCAGGGGCGCTCGTCACGACCCATCAGCCAGCCCGTCGCGACGACCGCGCTCGCCGTCACGATGGCGATCTCCACGCGCGGCCCGGCGCCCACCATCTCGATGTGCTTCCAGGGCAGGAATAGATTGAGGAGGTCGTACGCGAGCGTCTTCCACGAGTAGCTGTAGAGGACCATGTCCCCCCGCCCCGCCGTGACGATGAAGTCCACGACGGGCACGAGGAGCGTCACCGGCGACATCAGCAGGGCGAGGCGCGCGCTGCGCCCGAGCGTCTCGCCGAGCACGACCCGCACGACGAGCAGCATCGACGCGAAGAGGCAGACCCACGACAGGTAGGCGTGCAGGTACATCACGACCGTCGTGTACGCGTCGAGCTCGGCCGAGAGCCGGTGCCCGCGCTCGAGCACCGCGTCCATCGCCGTGCGGATCGTCACGATGCAGGTGAACGCCCAGAGGATGCCGTCGGCCTCGGCGATCGATTCGGACGCGAGCCACTGCTCGACGAGCGCGCGGGCCTTCTCTCGGAGCTGGCTCATGGGTGCATCGCACTGTAGCCGATGCGCCCGTCGGTGGACGCCGTGACACCGGCGAGCGCCCACACGGCGAGCGACGTCGTGACCGACCTGGCGGAGTCGTAGGCGGTCCAGTCGACGCGCGGGGCGTCCTTGGCGCGATAGACCCAGATGGCGCCGGGGTACGACCAGGAGCCGTCGTCGGCCTGCGCTCGTCGCAGCCAGTCGCGCCCGCGGCGCACCGCCTGCGGCGCCGCGCCGCAGCCCTCGAGCGCGACGACCGAGAGCGCCGTGTCGTAGGCGTCACCGCTCATGCCCAGGGCGCCCCAGGAGCCGTCGGACGCCTGAGACTGCACGAGGTACGCGACGCCGCGGTCGCGTGCGGCGCTCTGCGGCTCGGAGAGCTTGGCGCTGCCACAGAGCGCGCGCAGCACCATCCAGGTCCCGTAGGCCTGGCCCGGATAGAAGTACGAGCCCCACGAGCCGTCGGCGGCCTGGGCGGGCAGCAGGCGGTCGAGGTCCACGTAGCTCGCGAGCGCGGTGCCGGTGAGCAGCGAGTACACGTTCGCGTTGACCTCCGGGTGCAGCTCGAGGTTGTTCGCCTCGCTCGGCTCGGTGGTGAGCTTCGCGCCCGCGCCGCCGAGGAAGGTCGCGAACCCTCCGGCCTGCGAGTAGAAGACGAAGACAGGCGCGGCTGCGTCCTTGAGCCCCAATCGCCGCAGCGCGCGGAGCGCGAACGCGGTGTCGTCCACGTCGATGGGCGCCTGCGCGGCGTAGCCCCACGCCTGCCCGCGCTGCTCGAGCAAGATGGCCTTGCCCAGGTCATTCGCGACCGCGGGCTCAGGGCTCGGGCCGAGGGCCTCGACGATGAACGAGGCCGCGAAGACATGCCCCGCGCGGTCGATCGGGCACTGCGAGCCGTCGGACGCCCGGCACTCGAGCTTGTAGGCGTCGCGGGCGACGAGGGCCTCGAGGAACGACTGCCCGGCGACGACCGCAGGCTCGACCTCGACCGGGGTCGGCGCCTGTGAACGGCACGCGACCGGCATGACGCCCAGACAGGCGACGGCTACCGCGCGCAAGGGCCTCATCGTGGTCAACCGGTGCCCGGAGGAGAGATGCGGGGACGCGTCAGCCCGTCTCGCTCACGCCCTTGCACCCGCCGTTGCACGCCGGGAACTTGTCGTTGCACGCCTTGTGAACGACATCCATGCCGTCACACGGCGTGTAGTCGAAGAGGGTCCAGTCGATGCTCGGGCACTTGTCGACCTGGACATACCCTCGAAAGGCCTTCGCGGCGTCGTAGCAGGTCCATTGAGCCCAACCCGATTGGCCGTTCTTGGGAGGCGCAGCCTTCGCGCAGGCGTCGTAGGCGGCGCATCCGGCTCTCACGGGCACCTCGCAGGAGCCGGAGGCCTCCCAGGCGGAGAAGCACTGCTCGGCCGCCAGGACCGCGCAGCCATTGGTGAACCCCGAGAACGAAGCCAGGCACTGGGCGGTCGCCGTGCTCGCCCCACCGTCGGGCGCGACCACCGCGCCACCGTCGGTGTCCACCGGCGCTCCGCCGTCCGCCGATGAGGCAGAAGCCGCCGTGCACGCGTTGGACGGCGCGACGGAGACGAGCCAGTTGCAGAACTGAAGCTTCTGCGCGTCGCTCGCCGCGCTCAACACGAGCGTCGAGGAGAGCCCCGATTTGCCCGCCGGGGTCTCCGCGGCGCCGTCGCTGTTGCTGCATGCTGCGAGGGGCAGCATCAGGGCCCCGATCCACCATCCGCTCTTGTGCATCGTCGTACTCCTGTCTGCGTAGTTCGTTCGTGTGGGCAGCGGCGCGGCCACGCCGGCTGCCAGCAAGGGCGCATACCTACCGCCCGTCAAATCCCATGCACCACTCAGGGCAAGCCGGAAACGTGCTCTTGCACAGCGCGTCGGCTGCCGCCTTGTCCGTCGGGTCCCAGTGCGGAACGGTGAGCCAGTCGCGCCATTCGGTCCAGTCGGCGTGGTCGAGTTCTCCGAAATTGTGTTTTCCGCCGTTCCAGTCGTAGCCGCCGCACATCATCTTTGTCGGAGGGCCGTCGTTCTTGGGGGGCGTCGCCTTCGAGCAGGCGGAGTATGCTGCGCAGGCGCCGGCCACTGGCACTTTGCAGGCGCCCGACACCTCCCAGGTCGAGAAGCACTGCTCGGCTGCCTGGACGGAGCAGTCGGTGTCGAACCGGGCGAAGGTCGCCAGGCAATA
>CAITLX010000261.1 GCA_903893335.1 uncultured delta proteobacterium
ATGCCCGCGTGCGTCGCCTCGTGCAGCAGCGTCACGATGTGGTCGTTGCACCCGTCGAGGAAGGCTCGACGCGCCTGCTCGCCGGCGTCACGCGGAGACATCGACGCGCCTCACCGTGAAGACGCAGGCGGCGGCGTGGCCGTCGGGGCAGCGACGAGCCCGGGGATGGTGAACGACGTGGGCATCGCGATGGGCAGCGCCATGCCCGGCGGCAACACGATGGTGGGCAGGGGGATCGTGATGCCGGTGCTCGGCGGAGCCGACGCCGTCGGCTGCGGCGCGGTCGGCTGCGGAGCGGCTGCATCGACCGCGCCGATCGGGCGCGCCCCCGCATCGCGCGCCGTCACCACGGCCGTCGCGCGCGGCGCAGGCTGCACGACGGGCGGCGTGGCGAAGGTCGGCACGGGAGCCGGAAGCTCGGCGGTGGCGGCGACGGTGGGTTGGGGCGCGGGCGTCGCGGTGAGCGCGACGACCGGCGACGGGAGCGAATCGGGGGTGCGCTGCACCCAGAGCCCCGCGGCGATCGCCGCGACCGCGAGCAGCGCGAGCAGCGCGGTGACCGCGACCAGGCCGCCACGGCGGCGAGGCACCACCGTCGGCGCGACCCCCGACGCCGCGCTGCCCGGCGTCGCCACGCCCGGAGCCGAGACGTCGGGGCGCGGAGCCTGCGCCGCCACGAGCCCCGGCGTGTAGGGCGCGGCGAAGAGCGCGGTGCGCCCCTTCGCCTCGGCGCCCGGACGCTCGTCGTCGGGGGGCAGCGTGCGCGGCACGGCGCTGTGCACCGGAGAGCCCGCCGAGGTCGGTAGCTGCGAAGGAGCCTGGGTGTGGGCGCCGGCCTCGCCCAGCCGCGGCATGCTCCCCGCGTAGGGACCGAGCGCCGCGCGCATCTCGGCGGCGGTGCGGAAGCGGCCGCTCGGCGCGAACGCGAGCGCGCGGTGCACGATCGCCGCGAAATCGGCGGGCACGCCGGGCGCGACGCGCGCGAGCGGCTCGATCTGCCCGCTGCGCACCGCCGCGGAGATCGCGATGGGATCGGCGCCTGCGACCGGGCGTCGCCCCGAGCACATCTCGTAGAGCATGGCGCCGACGGCGTAGAGGTCGGCGCGCGCGTCGACCTGGTCGGCGGAGGTGACCTGCTCGGGCGCCATGTACGCGGGCGTGCCCATGACGACGCCGGGGCGCGTGAGGCTCGCCTCGCCGGTCGCGCGCAGCTTGGCGATGCCGAAGTCGAGCAGCTTCACGAGCGGCCCGCTCGGGGTCGGCACGAGGAAGACGTTGTCGGGCTTGAGATCGCGGTGCACGACGCTGGCGTCGTGCGCGGCCTCGAGGCCCTCGAGCATCTGCTGCGCGCAGGCGGCCGCGGCCGACGGCGCGAGCGGCCCCACGCGCGCGAGGAGCTGCGCGAGCGTCTCGCCGACCAGCAGCTCCATGACGAGGTACGCGAGGCCGTCGGGCGTCTGATCGACGTCGGTCACGTGCACGACGTGCGGCGACGCGATGTTCGCCGACAGCCGCGCCTCTTGCAGGAACCGCGCGACGAGCCCGGGGCGGCGCGAGAGCTCGGGGTGCAGGAACTTGAGCGCGACCCTCGCCCCGAGGAACTCGTGGCGCGCCTCCCACACGGTGCCCATGCCCCCCTCGCCGATGCAGCGCACCAGCCGGAACTTCGCGCCTACGAGCTGCCCCGCCTCGGGAACCATGAGTACGGCCTACCTTAGCCCATGCGCGGGGCGAGCGGCCCCCGCGAGGTCGATCTCCCTTTCGATCGCCCGGGGCACGCGCTAACCGATGGAAGCATGCGCTCCACCATCCTCGGCTCCGGCCACTACGTCCCGACGCGCGTCGTCACCAACGACGATCTCGCCAAGGTGATGAACACGAGCGACGAGTGGATCCAGCAGCGCTCGGGCATCAAGGAGCGCAGGTACGTCGAGGGGGGCGGCATCGGCTCGAGCGACCTCGCGCTGCCAGCCGCGCGCATGGCGCTCGAGCAGGCGGGCAAGACGCCCGCCGACGTCGACGCGATCGTGTTCGCGACGATCAGCCCCGACTACAACTTCCCCGGCTCGGGCGTGCTGCTCCAGCACAAGCTCGGGCTGCCCGGCATCCCCGCGCTCGACGTGCGAAACCAATGCTCGGGCTTCCTCTACGCGCTGTCGGTGGGCGACGCGTGGGTGCGCGCGGGCGTCTACCGCCACGTGCTCGTCGTCGGCGCCGAGGTCCACTCGACGGGGCTCGAGTTCAACGACCGGGGCCGCGACGTGACCGTGCTCTTCGGCGACGGCGCGGGCGCGGTGCTGCTCGGGCCGAGCCCGTCGGACGACCGGGGCATCCTCGACATCGTGCTGCACAGCGACGGCGTCGGCGCGAAGGACCTCTGGTCCGAGGTGCCCGCGTCGGCGCTCGAGGTGCGCCTCAACCGCGAGATGATCGACGAGGGTCGGCACTTCGCGCGCATGAACGGCAAGCAGGTGTTCCGCTGGGCGACCGACAAGATGCCCGCCGTGGCGCTCGAGTCGCTCGCCCGCGTGGGGATGACGGTCGAGGACGTCGACCTCTTCATCCCGCACCAGGCCAACATGCGCATCAACCAGCTGGTGGCGATGAAGCTCAACCTCCCGCAGGAGAAGGTCGTGCACAACATCGACCGCTACGGCAACACGACCGCCGCGACGATCCCCATCGGCATCAGCGAGTCGTGGCGCGCGGGGCGCATGGAGCCCGGCACGCGCGTGCTGTTCGCGAGCTTCGGCGCCGGCTACACGTGGGGCGCCGCGGTGCTGCGCGTCTGATCCCGCTTTCGCGGCGCTGCCCTTCGGATCGACCTGAAGCTCAACCGCCGTCGAGCGCGCCGGCCAGCGTGACCTCGCCCGCCGCGTAGGTGCGCGCGACGCCGTCGTCGCCGCGTACGCGCAGCCGACCGCGCTCGTCGATGCCATCGGCGACGCCGCGCGCGCCGTCGAGCGTCACGCTGCGCCCGCGCAGCACGTCGAGCGGCGCGACCTTGCGCGCGAGCGCCGCGACCCCCTCGGCGACGAAGCGATCGACCCGGTCGGCGAGCGCGCGCGCGAGCGCCGCGAGCAGCGCGGCTCGGTCGAGATCGCTCGCCCCCTCGAGCGCGAGCGAGGTCGCGCGCGCCTCGAGGTCGGGCGGGAAGCGCGTCGTGCGCACGTTGACGCCGACGCCGACGACGACCGCGTCGACGCGCGAGCCCGCGAGCAGCGCCTCGACGAGCACGCCGGCCACCTTGCGATCGCCGATCCAGACGTCGTTCGGCCACTTGATGCCGAGCCTCTCGCGCGCGACGCGCGGCGCGAGCGCGTCGACCACCGCGAGGCCAGCCGCGAGCGCGAGCGGCGGGAGATCGCTCGCCGCGAGCCCCGGCCGCAGCACGAACGAGACGTACAGGTTCTCCCCCGGAGGCGAGTGCCACGCGTGCCCCATGCGCCCGCGCCCCGCCGTCTGCGTCTCGGCCACGAACGCCGCCCCGGTGGCGACCGGCGACGCGCCTCGCGCCGCTGCGCGCGCGTCGTCGCTCGTCGAGCCCGTCGCCTCCACGACCGAGAGCG
Organism: uncultured delta proteobacterium; assembly: GCA_903893335.1. Classification (GTDB taxonomy): domain Bacteria; phylum Myxococcota_A; class Polyangia; order Polyangiales; family Polyangiaceae; genus CAITLX01. The sequence goes on from CAITLX010000261.1 coordinate 3,570, forward strand.
GGCGCCCGAGGGGAGCGCCCGCGAGGGCGAGCGCGGCCTCGACCCGCTCGGGGGCGAGGTCGGAGGGCGCGCGCGCGGTCACCCGAGCTCGAGGTCGAGCGAGATGTCGGCTGCGGGCGCCGAGTGCGTGAGCGCGCCGACGCTGACCAGATCGACGCCCGTCGCGGCGATGGCCCCCACCGTGTCGAGGTTGACGCCGCCGGACGCCTCGACGAGCGCGCGCCCGCCGACGCGACGCACCCCCTCGGCGAGCGCCGCGAGGTCGAAGTTGTCGAGCATGATGACGTCGGCGCCCGACGCGAGCGCGACGTCGAGCTGCTCGAGCGTGTCGACCTCGATCTCGATGCGCGAGGTGTGCGGCGCGTGGGCCCGGGCGCGCGCCACGGCGGCCTCGATGCCGCCCGCGGCGACGATGTGGTTGTCCTTGATGAGCACCGCGCTGCCCAGGTCGTTGCGGTGGTTGTGCGCGCCGCCCGTGCGCACGGCGTGGCGCTCGAGCGCGCGCAGGCCGGGCGTCGTCTTGCGCGTGTCGGTCACGCGCGTGCGCGAGCCGGGCGGGAGCCGATCGACGTAGGCGCGCGCGAGGGTCGCGACGCCGCTCATGCGCTGCACGAAGTTGAGCGCCGTGCGCTCGGCGGCGAGCAGCGCGTGGGCCGAGCCGGTGACGGTGAACAGCACGTCGCCTCGCGCCGCGCGCGCGCCGTCGGCGCGGTCGAGCACGACCCGCACCGAGGGGTCGACGCGCTCGAACACGCGGGCGAACACCGCGCCGCCGCACACGACCAGCGGCGCCTTCGCGACGGCGACCGCGCGGGCGCGCGTGGCGGGATCGACGGTCGAGGCGGTCGTGAGGTCGCCCGAGGCCAGATCCTCGGCGAGGGCGCGGTCGATGACGTCGTCGAGCAGGGCAGCGGGGAGCACGCCCACCTTCTACCGCGACGCGGCGCCGCGAGCACCCTGCCGCCGCGCCCCCGCCCCCCCCTTGCAGGTTGACGCTACCTCCACACTTCTCGCACACTCCCAGCGATGCGCCGCGAAGCACCCCGCCGTCCCCTCGCCGTGTTCACGCTCGGCGTTCTCGGCGCGCTCGCTGCGGCAGGCTGCGGCTCGGGCAGCGAGGGGGAGGATCCGGGCTTCTCCGTCTCGCCGGGCGACGCAGGCGTCGAGGCCGCGAAGGACGCCGCCCGCGACGCGAAGCCCGCCGACGCCGCGCACGACGCGCCCCTCGACGCCGAGGCCGGCCCGACGGCGCTCGGCCCCCCCTACCCCATCGTGCTCGCGCACGGCTTCTTCGGCTGGGAGCAGTTCGCGGGGACCGATTTCCTCACCTATTTCTGGGGCGTGAAGGACCGCCTCGCCTCGCGCGGCGAGACCGAGGTGTTCACGCCCGGCGTCGACCCCTTCAACGACTCCGACACGCGCGGCCACCAGCTCGAGGCCGCCGTCGCCGACGTCCTCGCGAAGACGGGGCGCGGCAAGGTCGTGCTCATCGGCCACTCGCAGGGCTGCCTCGACTCGCGCGTCGTCGCGCACCTGCACCCCGACTGGGTCGCCGCCATGGTCTCCATCGCCGGCCCGCACGGCGGCTCGCCCGTCGCCGACGCGTTCGTGGGCCCGGCGTCCAACCCGGTGCTCGGCCCGATCCTCGACGGCTTCGTGCAGCTCGTCGGCCCGCCGATCTGGAGCACCGTCGACGCGCAGACGAGCCTCAAGAAGTCGATGCAGCAGCTCTCGAGCGACGGCATGACGGCCTTCAACGCGAAGTACCCGCCGACCGCCTCGGTGCCGACCTGGTCGATCGCCGGGCGCAGCCTGCTCTCGAACGGCGGCAGCGTGTGCAAGCCGCAGCTCAGCGTGCCGTTCGTGTCCAAGTGGGACCGCGAGCGCGATCCGATCAACGCGATGTTCCTCGCGAGCGGCGTGCTCATCCAGGGCTCGCCCTTCTCGCCCGAGGTCAACGACGGCCTGGTGCGGGCCGTCGACGCGAAGTGGGGCACCTTCCTCGGCTGCCTGCCGACCGACCACGTCGACGAGATCGGCCAGATCTTCGGCCAGTCGCCCGGCCTGGGCAACGGCTTCGACCACCTCGAGTTCTACGGCGAGCTCGTCTCCTGGCTCCGCGCCCAGGGCTACTGAGCGCGCTCGGCCCACGGGCCCTTGCCTCGGCGCCGCGCGCGGGGCTACACCGCGCGCCGTGAGCCGCGGCCCCGAAGAGATCGAGATCCTCGGCGCCCGCGAGCACAACCTCGCGGTCGACCGCCTGGTGTTGCCCAAGAACCGCCTGGTGGTCTTCACCGGCCCGAGCGGCTCGGGCAAGAGCTCGCTCGCGTTCGACACGCTCTACGCCGAGGGGCAGCGGCGCTACGTCGAGAGCCTCTCGGCCTACGCGCGCCAGTTCCTCGGGCGGCTCGAGCGCCCCGCGGTCGAGCGGCTGCGCGGGCTCTCGCCCACCATCGCCATCGAGCAGAAGAGCGCCGCGGGCAACCCGCGCTCGACCGTCGGCACCATCACCGAGATCCACGACTACCTGCGCGTGCTCTACGCGCGCGTCGGCACGCAGCACTGCCACGTGTGCGGCAAGGCGGTCGCGGGGCGCGGCGTCGACGAGATCGTGCGCGACGTGCTCGCGCGCGCGCCGGGCGCGAAGGCGCTCGTGCTCGCGCCGCTCGCGCGCAGCCGCAAGGGGGAGTTCCGCGAGGAGCGCGAGCGCCTCCTGGCCTCGGGCTTCGCGCGCGTGCGGCTCGACGGGCAGGTGGTGCGCCTCGACGAGGCCCCCGCGCTCGACAAGAAGAAGAAGCACGACGTCGACCTCGTCGTCGATCGCGTCACCATCGCCCCGGCCCACCGCAAGCGGCTCGCCGAGAGCGTCGAGCTCGCGCTGCGCGAGGGCAAGGGCGAGGCGATCTTCGCGCTCGACGGCGGCGGCGAGCTCGCCTTCAGCGAGGCGCGCCAGTGCTGCGGCGTCGCCTACCCCGCGCCGAGCCCGCAGAGCTTCTCGTGGAACAGCCCCGTCGGGATGTGCCCGCACTGCCACGGCATCGGCACCCGCACCGAGATCGACCCCGAGCTCGTCATCCGCCCCGATCTGTCCATCCGCGACGGCGCGATCGTGCCCTGGGCGACGAGCGTCGAGCGCGGCGAGGGGTGGACGTTCCGCATCATCGAGGCGATGGCGAGCGCCACCGGCGTCGATCTCGATCGCCCGTGGAAGAAGCTCGGTCGCGCGATGCAGGCGCAGGTGCTGCACGGCACGGGCGACCGGCGCATCCGCGTGACGTGGGGCACCGAGGGCACCGAGAGCCACGGCAGCTGGGGCATCCGCTTCCACGGCGTCATCCCCACGCTCATGCGCCGCTACCAGGAGACGACCTCCGAGCGGATGCGCGACCACTACCGTCAGTACCTGCGCGATCTCGAGTGCGACGCGTGCGGCGGCCGCAGGCTGCGCCCCGAGAGCCTCGCGGTGAAGGTCGCCGGCCACGGCATCGCCGAGGTGGGCGCGATGTCCATCGCCGACGCGCACGCGCACTTCGGCCGCCTCGCGCTGCGCCCCGCGCAGGCGCAGGTCGCCGAGGGGCCGCTGCGCGAGGTCCGCGCGCGGCTCGGCTTCCTGCTCGACGTCGGCCTCCCCTACCTCGCGCTCGGTCGCTCGGGGCCCTCGCTGTCGGGCGGCGAGGCGCAGCGCCTGCGGCTCGCCAGCCAGCTGGGCAGCGAGCTCTCGGGCGTGATGTACGTGCTCGACGAGCCCTCCATCGGGCTGCACGCGCGCGACAACGAGCGGCTCATCCGCACGCTCCAGAAGCTGCGCGACCTCGGCAACTCGGTGCTCGTCGTCGAGCACGACGAGGAGACGATCCGCGCCGCCGACCACGTCGTGGACTTCGGGCCCGGCGCGGGGCGGCTCGGCGGGAAGGTCGTCTTCTCGGGCACGCCCGCGCGCCTGGTGCGCGATCGCTCGAGCGTCACCGGCGCGTTCCTCTCGGGGCGCAGGCGCATCGAGGTGCCCGCGTCGCGCCGCGTCGCCAAGGGCCACCTCGTCGTGCGCGGCGCCGCGGAGAACAACCTCAAGGGCGTCGACGTCGCGTTCCCGCTCGGCTGCCTCGTCGCGGTCAGCGGCGTGTCGGGCGCGGGCAAGAGCTCGCTGGTCGGCGGCATCCTCCTGCCGGCGCTCGCGCGCAGCCTGTCGGGCGCGACCGATCGGGTGGGCAAGCACCGCGCGATCGACGGCGCGTCGGCCATCGACAAGGTCATCGCGATCGACCAGCAGCCCATCGGGCGCACGCCGCGCTCGAACCCCGGGACGTACACCAAGGCGTTCGACGAGATCCGCGAGCTGTTCGCGCAGCTGCCCGACGCCCGCGCGCGCGGCTACTCGCCCGCGCGCTTCTCGTTCAACGTGAAGGGGGGGCGCTGCGAGGCGTGCCACGGCGACGGCGTCGTCAAGGTCGAGATGCACTTCCTGTCGGACGTGTACGTCACGTGCGAGGTGTGCGCGGGCAAGCGCTACGGCGACAGCACGCTCGAGGTGCGCTTCCGCGACAAGACCATCCACGACGTGCTCGGGACGTCGGTCGAGCAGTGCCGCACCCTCTTCGCCGCGTTCCCCACCCTCGCGCGCATCCTCGGCATGCTCGACGAGGTCGGCCTCGGCTACATGGCGCTCGGCCAGCCGGCGACCACGCTCTCGGGCGGCGAGGCGCAGCGCATCAAGCTCGCGCGCGAGCTGTCGCGCACCCAGACGGGGCGCACGCTCTACGTGCTCGACGAGCCGACGACCGGGCTGCACTTCACCGACGTCGAGCGGCTGCTCGCCGTGCTGCAGCGCCTGGTCGACGCGGGCAACACCGTCGTCGTCATCGAGCACAACCTCGACGTCATCAAGTCGGCCGACTGGGTCATCGACCTCGGCCCCGAGGGGGGCGAGGGGGGCGGGCGCGTCGTCGCCGAGGGCACGCCCGAGCAGCTCGCGCGCGCGAAGAAAGCGAGCGAGACGGGGCGCTACCTCGCGCGCGTGCTCGACGGCTCGGCGAGCCGCTAGCTCGTCGGCTCGCGCGCGGCGGTGGGCCGCAGCTCAGAGCTCTTCGGCGTACTCGGCGACGTCGGCGAAGCGCGACTTGGTCTTCGCCAGCTCGGCGGCGGCGGTGGGAGAGCAGAAGAGCGTCTCCTCGAGGGCGGCCGAGGTCACCGCGTCGATGACCGCCCAGCCGTCGGCCGGCGCGAGCTGCGTCGCGCCGCAGCCGTCGCTCGCGAGCGACGAGAGGCTCGACGGCACCGGGACGCCCGCCCTCTGCGCGACCGCGACGATGCCCCCCTCGGCGGCGCCGATGGTGCAGATGTTGGAGAACGCGAGGTGGCCCGCGTTGGCCAGCGTGACGAGGCGCTTCTTCGCGGGGCTCGACGCGTAGCCGTCGTGCGTGGACTTCGGCGGCACGATGCCGTCGCTCGCCGCTCCGAGCACGAGCGTCGAGACGAGCTTCGCGCCCGCCGTCACGCCGCCGGCGGCCATGGGCATGAGCACGGTCGCCACGTCGCCAAAGTCGCTGGTGGCGCCGCCGCCCGCGCTGTGACCCGAGACGGCGAGGCGCGCGGCGTCGAGGTGGCCGGCGAGGAACGCCGCGTCGCCCGCGGGAGCCGCGAGCGCGGCGAGCAGCTTGCGCACGTCGCCAGCCTGGTCGACCTTCGGGGGCGTGCCGCCGTCGGTCGCGCCGATGAGCAGGCTGAGCAGATCGTGCAGCTGGATGCCGGGGTGATCGGCGGCGACGACGATGAAGCCGCGGCTCGCCCAGTGCGTCATCTGCGGCAGGCTCTGCTCGCGGAACGCCGCGGTGCCGTGGATGAACACGACCATCGGGTAGGGGCCGTGGGCCTCGTCGAGCGGCAGATCGCGCGTGCAGGCGCAGTCGATCCAGGGGTTGTTCGCGTCGGTGATGTTGGCCTGGTACGCGTCGGGCAGGTGCTTGCGGATGTCGTAGCGCGCGCGGCTCTTGCCCGCGTCGCTGCCGACCGCGGCCGGGTACCAGATCTCGGTGGTGAGGCCGTCGAGCGTCACGGTGCGCGCGCCGACCGGCCACGGGCCGTCGGCCCCGAAGTCGGCGGGGAGCGGCAGCAGGCTGGTGCCCGTGCAGCCGACCTGCACGGTCGGGCCGACGTCGGCGCCTGCGTCGGCGGACGAGGCGGGGGCGACGTCGTCGGACGACGAGCAGCCGAGCAGACACGCGGCGAGGAGGAGCGGAGCGGTTCGCATCGGTGCAGGATCGACGACCCTGGCCTGCGCCGCAAGCGCGGCGGGCCGATGGTTGCGTCCGCAACGATGGGTGTCACCCTTGCGGGCACCGTGAGCGACGCAGGCGACGTGCTCGATCCCGCGGCGGGCGACCTGCCGCCGCTCTCGCGCCGCGCCGCCGCCGCGGAGGCCGTGCGCCGACGCCCGGCCGTGCGCGGCGTCGTCTGGTTGCTCGTCTCGTGCGTCTTCTTCGCGGGCATGAACGTCGGCGCCCGCGTCGCCTCGCGCCACGTCCCCTGGCCCGAGGTCGCCGCGTCGCGCGCGCTGTTCGGCGCGCTCACCGCCGCGTCGGTCGGCGCGCTGCGCGGCAAGTCGCTGCGCGTCGTGCACCAGCGGGCGGCGTGGATGCGCAGCCTCTTCGGCACGACGGCGCTGCTCATCGGCTTCTACGCCGTCTCGACGCAGTCGGTGCCGCTCGGCGACATCGTCACGCTCGGCGCGACCTCGCCCGTGTTCATCGCGCTGCTGTCGGCGCCCCTGCTCGGCGAGCACGTCGGCGGGCGGGTGTGGGTCTCGGTGCCGCTGGCCTTCGCGGGGGTCGCGCTCGTCGTGCAGCCCTCGCTGCACGTCGCGCTCCCCATCGCCGGCATCGTCACCGTCGGGGCGTTCGCGTCGGCGCTGGCGATGATCTGGCTGCGCAAGCTCGGCCCCGGCGAGAGCGGCGAGGCCGTCGTGCTGCACTTCTCGCTCGTGTCGGCGGGCGCCGCGCTGCTGCTCTCGCTGCCGGTGCTGCGCGCGCCCGACCTGCAGGGCGCGCTCGCGCTCGCCGCGACCGGCGTGCTCGGCGGCCTCGGGCAGATCACGATGACGCGCGCCTACGCGCTCGACCGCGCCGCGCGCCTCTCGGCGCTCGGCTACGTGGGCATCGTGCTGACGCGCCTGTTCGCCGTCGCGCTGCTCGGCGAGGGGCTCGGCCTCGCGCAGGCGGGCGGCTCTCTGCTCGTCATCGCCGCCGGCTGGCTGCTCGCCGCGGGCGCCTGGGGCGAGCCCGCCGCCCCCCGCGCCGCCTGACCCGGCCGAGGCCCGGAGGCCTCCCTCCGACGTCCGTCCCTCGGCCCGCGGCCGCCTCTTGACGCGACGGCGCGTCGCGGGGAAGTTTCGCACGCGAAACATCCCTGCCCGCGAGGACACGTCCATGGCCGAAGAGCTTCGTTTCGAAGGAAAAGTCGCGATCGTCACCGGCGCGGGCGGGGGCCTCGGCCGCGCGCACGCGCTGCTGCTCGCCAGCCGCGGCGCCAAGCTCGTCGTCAACGACCTCGGAGGCGGGCGCCACGGCGGCGGCAAATCGTCGGCCGCGGCCGACCAGGTCGTCACCGACATCAAGGCCGCAGGCGGCGAGGCCGTCGCCAACTACGACTCCGTCGAGGACGGCGCGAAGATCGTGCAGAACGCGCTCGACGCGTTCGGGCGCGTCGACATCGTCGTCAACAACGCGGGCGTGCTGCGCGACCAGAGCTTCCGCAAGATGACCGAGGAGGACTGGGAGGTCATCTACCGGGTGCACGTGCTCGGCGGCTTCCGCGTCACGCACGCCGCGTGGCCCCACCTCATCGAGCAGGGCTACGGCCGCGTCATCATGACGGCGTCGGCCGCGGGCATCTACGGCAACTTCGGCCAGGCCAACTACGCCATGGCCAAGCTCGGCCTCGTCGGCTTCGCGCAGACGCTCGCCCTCGAGGGCAAGAAGAAGAACGTCCTGGTCAACGCCATCGCGCCGCTCGCCGGCTCGCGCCTCACCGAGACGGTGATGCCCAAGGAGCTGCTCGACGTGCTCAAGCCCGAGCTGGTCAGCCCGCTGGTCGCCTGGCTCTGCCACGAGCGCTGCGAGGAGACCGGCGGCCTGTTCGAGGTCGGCGGCGGCTTCGTCGGCAAGCTGCGCTGGGAGCGCGCCGAGGGGCAGAGCTTCCGGCTCAGCCGCCCGATGACGATCGAGGGCGTCGCCAAGGCGTTCCCGACCATCGTGGACTTCAGCCGCTCGACGCACCCGACCGACCTCACGCAGTCGATGGGCCCGGTGCTCGCCAATCTGCCGACGGCCAAGGGCAAGGGGGGCAACGACTTCATCGACGTCGACCTCGCGCTCGGCCACGAGCTGACGCCCGAGCCCTCGTCGTACGACGAGCGCGACCTCGCGCTCTACGCGCTCGCCGTCGGCGCCGCGAAGGACCCGCTCGATCCGTCGCAGCTCAAGTACGTCTACGAGATGGCGGGCGAGGGCTTCTCGGCCCTGCCGACCTACGGCGTCATCCCCGCGGTCAACGCGCTCGTGAAGATGACGGCCTCGGGCCAGCAGGCCCCCGGCATCCACTACGGGTTCGAGCGCGTGCTGCACGGCGAGCAGTACCTCGAGATCAAGCGCCCGCTGCCCACGGCCGCGAAGCTCACGCACAAGGCGAAGATCAAGGACATCTTCGACAAGGGCAAGAACGCCCTCGTCGTCACCGCGATCACGAGCTTCGACGAGAAGGGGCGCGAGGTCGTCTACAACGAAGTGACGACGTTCGTGCGCGGCGCGGGTGGCTGGGGCGGCGATCGCGGCCCGGTGCAGGACGTGAACGTGCCGCCCGAGCGCGCGCCCGACGCGGTGTTCGAGGAGAAGATCCCGGCCAACGCCGCGCTGCTCTACCGCCTCACGGGCGACATCAACCCGCTGCACGCCGACCCGGCGTTCGCGAAGAACTTCGGCTTCCAGAGGCCGATCCTCCACGGCCTGTGCACCTTCGGCTACGCCGCGCGCCACGTGCTCGAGGCGTTCGCCGGCGGCGACGCGCGGCTCTTCAAGAGCATCAAGGTCCGCTTCGCCGACAGCGTGTTCCCCGGCGAGACGCTGAAGACGGAGATGTGGCGCGAGTCCAAGACGCGCGTCGTGCTCCGCACCTCGGTGGTCGAGCGCAGCAAGGTCTGCCTGTCGAACGCCGCGGTCGAGCTGTTCGACGAGCCGCTCGTGCCGCGCGCCGACAAGGCCGCCGCGCCCGCAGCAGCAGCCGGAGCACCCGCTGCCGCCAGCGCCGCCTCGCCGAGCCGCGAGGTGTTCGCCGCGATCACGGCGTACGTCGCCGCGCACCCCGAGCTGGTGGGCAAGACGCAGTCGCTGTTCGGCTTCCAGCTCTCGGAGCCCGACAGCGCGTGGACGCTCGATCTCGCCACCGGCGCGGGCTCGGTCACCGAGGGCGCGCCGGGCAAGTCCGACGCGACGTTCGTCATGGCCGACGCCGATTTCCTCGCGATGGTGCGCGGCGAGGCCGACGCGCAGAAGCTCTATTTCGGCGGCAAGCTCAAGATCAAGGGCAACATGATGGCCGCGCAGAAGCTCAGCTTCCTGCGCGACGCCGCCAAGGAGGCCCAGGGCAAGCCCGCCGCTGCGACTGCTGCGGCCCCCGCTGCCGCAGCGCCGCCGGCTCCGAAGGCCGACAAGCCCGCGCCCAAGGCCGTCGCGCCGGCGATCTTCGGCGCGCTCGAGAAGCGGCTCGCCGCGGGCCCCGCGCCCGCCGGCGTCGAGGGCGCGGTGTTTCAGTTCACCGTCACCGAGCCCGACGCGAGCTTCGTCGTCGATTTCTCGAAGGCGCCCGGCGCGGTGCGCTCGGGCAAGGCCGACGCGCCGACGGTCACCGTGCGCGTCACCGACGCCGACCTCGTCTCACTCGCGAAGTCCGAGGTGACGCCGGCGCAGGCCTTCCAGCAGGGCAAGATCCGCGTGACGGGGCAGAGCCTCCTCGCGCACGCGCTCGGTTTCCTCGCGGGGCTCGCCTGAGGCGCCTCTTCCCATCACGACTGGACCAGGGCGGCCCGAAGGCCGCGAAGGAGCATCTCGCATGAGTCGCAGGGCGTACGTCATCGGCGTGGGCATGATCAAGTTCGCGAAGCCGGGCGCGAGCGAGGACTACTGGGAGATGGGCAGCAAGGCCGCGAAGGCCGCGCTCGCCGACGCGGGCGTGCCCTACGCCGACGTCGAGCAGGCCATGGTCGGCTACGTCTACGGCGAGAGCACGTGCGGCCAGCGCGCCGTCTACGAGGTCGGCCTCACCGGCATCCCCGTCGTCAACGTGAACAACAACTGCTCGACGGGCTCGACGGCGCTCTGGCTCGCGCGCCAGGCCATCGCGGGCGGCGAGGCCGAGTGCGTCCTCGCGCTCGGCTTCGAGAAGATGGAGAAGGGCGCGCTCGGGTCGAAGTACAACGACCGCGCCATCCCGGTCGAGAAGCACGCGGGCGTCATGGCCAAGGTGCAGGGCTTCACCTCCGCGCCCGCAGCCGCGCAGATGTTCGGCGGCGCCGGCCGCGAGTACATGTGGAAGTACGGCACCAAGCGCGAGACCTTCGGCAAGATCAGCGAGAAGGCCCGCCGCCACGCCGCCAACAACCCCTACGCGCTGTTCGCCGAGCCGCTCACGCTCGACGAGATCATGGCGGCGCCCGAGGTCTTCGACCCGCTCACGCGCTACCAGTGCTGCCCCCCGACGTGCGGAGCGGCCGCGGCGATCGTCTGCTCGGAGGACTTCGCCAAGAAGCACGGCAAGGCGGGCGCCGTGTACATCGCGGCCCAGGCGATGACGACCGACTACGCCTCGACCTTCGCCGAGGACAGCATGATGAAGATGGTCGGCTACGACATGACCGCGAACGCCGCGCGGCGCGTGTACGAGCAGGCCGGCGTCGGCCCCGCCGACGTCGACGTCGTCGAGCTTCACGACTGCTTCACCGCCAACGAGCTCATCACCTACGAAGGTCTCGGCCTCTGCCCCGAGGGGGGCGCCGAGAAGTTCATCTGGGAGGGGCAGAACACCTACGGCGGCAAGGTCGTGACCAACCCGTCGGGCGGCCTGCTCTCGAAGGGCCACCCGCTCGGCGCCACGGGCCTCGCGCAGTGCACCGAGCTGGTGTGGCAGCTTCGCGGCCAGGCCGAGAAGCGCCAGGTGAAGGGCGCGAAGGTGGCGCTCCAGCACAACCTCGGCCTCGGCGGCGCGTGCGTCGTCACGATGTACCGCCGCGACTGAGCGCCTTCTGACGAGGTACGGCCGCGACTGACCCCGCGGCCGCCTCGGGCGGCGCTCGTCCGACGAATGTGGCGAGCCTCGTCCGGTTTCGGTTTCCCCCGCGTGCGGGCTGGGCCTAGAGAGGCCCGGTGGAATCGGCCGAAGCGGTGTTGCGCTTCCTCGAGAGCGTCGGGAGGCGCAGCGAGGCGGAGTACTGGCTCGCGGTCTTCCGCGAGATGCCCAAGGAGCAGTTCGCGGTCATCGCCGTCGGCGCCAACGTGGCGCGCATCGCGCTCGACGCCGTCGTGCTGCACCTGCGCTTCCTCGCCGACCTCGGGCTCTACCCCGTCGTCGTGCTCGGGCTCTTCGACACGGGCGAGGCCGACGAGCACGCAGCCCGCATCGCGCGCCGCCTCGGCAAGGTGGACGTGGCGACCGAGGTGCTCACCGCCTTCGCGACCCCCTCGTACGAGTCCGCGCGCGAGGCCTGCCGCGCGGGGCGCATCCCCGTCGTGGCGTTCGGCGCGAGCGAGGCCCCCACGGTCGAGGCGCGCTTCGATCTGCTCGGCGGGCTGCTGTCGGACCTCGGCACGCGCAAGCTCATCTTCCTGCACCGCGCGGGAGGCCTGCGCGAGCGCGGCGCGCTCTTGCCGCTGGTCAACCTCGTCACCGACCACGACCGCCTGCTCGCGAGCCCCGAGCTCACACGACGCGAGAAGCAGATGCTGGTGCAGGTGCGCAAGCTCGTGCTCGAGCGCCTGACCCACAAGATGGGCGCAGCCGTGACCTCGCCGCTCAACCTGTTGCGCGAGCTGTTCACGGGCAAGGGCGCCGGCACGCTGCTGCGCCGCGGCTCGGTCGTCACGCGCCACGCGACGCTCGCGGAGATCGACCGCGAGAAGATGCGTGCGCTCTTGCAGAGCAGCTTCGGCCGCGCGCCGAGCGACGCGTTCTTCGAGCGGCCGCTCGGGCCCGTCTACCTCGACGAGGCCTTCCGCGGCGCAGCCATCGTGTGCCCCACGCCCGACGGAGCCTACCTCTCGAAGTTCGCGGTCGAGGCGCAGGCGCAGGGCGAGGGGCTCGGCCGCGACCTGTGGGACGCCCTGACCGCCGAGCACCGCACGCTCTTCTGGCGCAGCCGCGCGGGCAACCCCATCGCCGAGTGGTACACGAAGCTCTGCGACGGGCTCGTGCGGCGCGGCGAGTGGACGGTCTACTTCCTCGGCGTCGCGCCCGAGCGCATCGCCGACGTCGTCGCCTGGACGCTCGCGCAGCCCGACGATCTGCCGACCACGCCGCCGTCGCGGCCGTAGCCGTGCGCGCTGCGAGCCCGCGCCCCGCGGGGACGCGACCCAGAGCATGTCCTGCGCGCTGCGGGTGAGCGCGACGTCACCAGAAGGCGTCGACCGGCACGACCGCGATCCGGATCGGGACGCGGTCGGTGCCCTCGACGGCTCTCGGACCCACCCGGGCGAGCAGCGCGTCGCGCACCGCCGGCACCTGACTCTCCGGGATGACGGTGAGCACCACGCCGTTCGCGCCGGGGTAGAGCGCGCTCGTCAACCGCTTGCCGTGGGTGCCCTCGCCGAGCGCGCCGGGGATCTCGGTGAAACCCCCGACGTGCTGCTGCGCCAATGTCTCCTCGACGTGGTCGCGGGAGCGCTCGTCGAACACCAGGATGAGCAGCTTGAGAGGATTCATGCGGCGACCTCCCTTCGGCGGACCATGTAATAGATGAGCGGAATGACCACCAGCGTCAGCAGGGTCGACACGATCACGCCGAAGATGAGGCTCACCGCCAGCCCGCCGAAGATCGGGTCGAGCAAGATGACGCCACCGCCCACGACGAGCGCAGCTCCCGTGAGGAAGATCGGCCGCAGACGCACCGCGCCTGCCTCGATGACCGCGTCGCGCAGCGGGGAGCCCGCGGCGATCTCCTGCTCGATGAAGTCGACCAGGAGGATCGAGTTGCGGACGATGATGCCGGCGAGCGCGATGAAGCCGATCATGCTCGTCGCCGTGAAGTACGTGCCCATCAGCCAGTGGCCCGGCAGGATGCCGACCAGGGTCAGCGGGATCGGCAGCATGATGATGATCGGCGTGACGAAGCTGCGGAACCACGCGACGACGAGGATGTACATGAGCACGAGCACGACGCCGAAGGCGATGCCCATGTCGCGGAACACGTCGTAGGTGATCTGCCACTCGCCGTCCCACTTCACGCTGTAGCCGTCTGCGCTCGTGGGCATTCCGGTGAAGAGCTGCGTGACCTTGCCGCCATCGGGCGCGGTCATCGCCGCGATCTTCGGCTTGGCCTCGAGGATGGCGTAGACGGGCGCCTCGGCCGCACCGCCGACCTCTCCGGTGACGTAGATCACGCGCTGAAGGTTCTTGTGGAAGATGGAGGTCGCGCTCGCGCCGGCCTGCTGGTGGACGAGCTCGCGCACGGGCACGAGCCGGCCCTGGCCGCTGTGCACGCCGACGTCGACGAGGTTCGTCATCGACGAGCGCTCCCCTCGCCCGCCGCGGACCATGATCTCGACCGGCTCGCGGTCGCGCTCGGTGCGCAGCAGCCCGGCCGAGCGGCCGTGCAGCACGAGGCCGAGCGTCTGCGCGAGGTGCTCGGTGCTCACGCCCGAGAGCGCCGCCTTCGCCTTGTCGATGAGCAGCGTGAACTCGGGCTGCGGCTGCTCCATGTAGGAGTCGACGTCGACGATCGACTGCGAGTTCGCGAACAGATCGCGCACGTCGGTGGCGAGCTTCTCCTGCCCCTTCCGATCGGGGCCGTAGATCTCGGCCACCATCGTCGACAGCACCGGGGGCCCCGGGGGCACCTCGGCGACGGCGAGCACGGCCCGGTGCGCGGCGCCGATCGGCGCGATGCGCGCGCGCATACGCTTGGCGATGTCGTGGCTCTTCTCGCTCCGCTCGTGCTTGTCGAGCAGGTTCACCTGGATGTCGGCCACGTTTGGCCCCTGGCGGAGGAAGTAGTGACGCACGAGCCCATTGAAGTTCATCGGGCCCGACGTGCCGACGTAGATCTGCACGCTGCGGACCATCGGGTCGGCCGCGATGACCCCGGCGACCTCGCGCGCCGTCGCCGCGGTGCGCTCGAGCGTCGTCCCCTCGGCCGTGTCGATGACGACCTGGAACTCGCTCTTGTTGTCGTGCGGCAGCATCTTGACCTTCACCGAGCGGGTCGCGAAGAGCCCCATCGAGCCGAGCAGCAGACCGACGACGCCGACCAGCACGGCGGCGCGCAAGCGGGGGCGATCGACCATCGGGCCGATGACCTTGCGGTAGACGCGGCCGAGCGCGCCACCCTCATCGTGGTCGTGGTGCGCGCCGGCGCCGACGTCGTCGCGCACGGGGCGCCGCGCGCGCAGCTTCTCGGAGAAGTCGAGGAGCCGCTTGGTCATCCACGGCGTCACGATGAACGCGACGAGCAGCGAGAAGAGCATCGCGGCCGAGGCGTTGATCGGAATGGGGCTCATGTACGGCCCCATCATTCCGCTGACGAACGCGAGCGGCATGAGCGCGAAGATGACCGTCAGCGTCGCGAGGATCGTGGGATTGCCCACCTCGTTGACCGCGAACGGGGTCACGACTCCGAGCTCGCCCCATTTCTGGTTGAAGTGGCGGTGGATGTTCTCCACGACGACGATCGCGTCGTCGACCAGGATGCCGATCGCGAAGATGAGCGCGAAGAGCGTGACGCGGTTGAGCGTGTAGCCGAAGAAGTAACTGGCAAACAGCGTGAGGGCGACCGTCACCGGGACCGCGACGAGCACGACGGCGGCCTCCTTCACGCCGAGGAAGAGCCAGATGAGCAGGACGACCGAGATCGTCGCGAGGAACATGTGGAAGATGAGCTCGTCGCTCTTCTCCTCGGCGCTCACGCCGTAGTCGCGCGTGACCGACGCCTCGATGCCCGAGACGATGACCTTGCCGCGCAGCTCGTCGAGGCGCGAGCCGAGGCGCTTGGTCAGCGCGGTCGCGTTCGCGCCGCGCCGCTTGGCCACCGAGACGGTGACGGCGTCCTCCTCGGGGAACGGCGAGGCCGGCGCGGCGTCCGCGGCGGCGACGCCCTCGGCCGCGCCCGCGCGGTGGAAGACGTACTGGCTGGGCTCCTCGGGCCCATCGACGACGCGCGCGACGTCCGACAGCATGACGGGCTTGCCGCCATAGACGGCGACCACGGTCGCGGCGACGTCCTCGCGGGTCCGGAAGAAGTCGCCCGCGTGCACGAGGAAGTTGGTGTCGCCGCGGTCGAACGCGCCGGCGGGGAGGTTCTGGTTGTCGCGGCCGATCGCGCCGAAGACCTGGAGCGGCGAGAGCGAGAAGCCCTCGAGGCGGTGCGAGTCGAGCTCGACACGGATCTGGCGGCGCTGACCGCCGATGATCGTCGCCTCGGAGACGTCGGCGATCTTCTTCAGCTCGGTGGCGACCTCGCCGGCGACGCGGCGGAGCGCGAACGCGTCGTACTGCTTCGAGTGGAGCGTGACGGCGTAGACCGGGACGTCGTCGACGCCCTTCAATCGCACCAGCGGCGTCTGCACGCCGGGCGGCAGCCGGTCGAGGTTGCCGTTGATCTTGTTGTAGACCTTGACGAGGCTGTCCTCCTCCTTCTGTCCCACCTTGAAGCGTAGGATCGCCATCCCCACGTTCGCCTTCGACGTCGTGTAGACGTCCTCGACGCCGGGGATCTCCCAGAGCAGCTTCTCGAGGGGCGTGGCAATGAGCTGCTCGACCTCGGGCGGCGTGAGGCCGGGAGCGGGCACGAAGATGTCCACCATCGGGACGACGATCTGCGGCTCCTCCTCGCGCGCCGTGATGGCCGTCGCGAAGACGCCGACGAACAGCGCGACGATGATGAGCAGCGGCGTCAGCTTCGAGTCCTGGAACGCCTTCGCGATGCGGCCCGAGAGGCCGAGGGGCTTCTTCTCGTAGCGGCGCCGCTTCGCCTCGCGATCGTCCGCGAGCGGGTCTCGGACGGACGGATCGGGGGCGCTCATTTTGCGTCCTTCGCGGCGGGAGCGAGCTCGGCGGGCTGCCCGTCGTGCAGCGCCTTGACGTCGCTGACGACGAGGTGCTCGCCCTCGACGAGACCCGACAGGATCTCGACCTCCGAGCCGCGGGCGGTGCCCTCGGTCACGAGGCGGAGACGCAGCGTGGACGTCGTGTCGACGACGAACAGCGCCGAGAGCTGGCCGCGGCGCTGTACGAGGTCGGCGGGGACGAAGACGCTGGGGCAGCTCTTCACGCCGACCGCGAAGCGCGCCCGGCCGAACATGCCCGAGCGGATGCGCTCGTCGGCGACGAGCCCGATCCGCACGGCGCTCGTGTGCGTCATCACGTCCTGCGCGGGGACGACCTCGGTCACCTTCCCTGCGATCTCGATCGGCTGCCCCGCCGGACCGTCGACGACGACGGTGGCCGGCTGCCCGGTCGCGATCGAGCCGATCTCCGCTGCGCCGACCGTCGCCTCGAACTCCATGTCGGCGCCCCCCTCGATGCGCGCGATGGGCTGCCCGGGGGCAGCCGACTCGCCGACCTCGACGAGCGTGTCGACCACGCGACCGTCGAACGGCGCGACGATCGTCGTCTCGCGCAGGTACGCCTCGGCCGTCCGCACCGCGCCGGAGCCCTGCGCGACCGCGCCGACGGCGCTCTGGTAGTCGAACACCGCCTTCTGGTACTTCGCGTCGCTCGCCGAGTCGGAGTCGCGGAGCTTCTCGAACCTGTCGAGGTTCTGCTTGGCGATCACCCGGGCGGCCTCGGCCTGCGCCAGCGCGCCGCGCGCCTGGCCCACGCGGCCCTGCGCGTCGCCGTCGTCGATCTTCGCGAGCAGCTGCCCGGCCTTCACGGTGCCGCCGGACTTCACGGCCACCGAGACGACCTTGCCCATGGCGCGCGCGGTGATGGTGGACTCGCGCACGTTCTTCACGCGCCCGATCGCCTGCAGCGCGCCGCCGTCGGTGGCGGCCTTCACGGTGCGCACCTCGACGCGCGCGGCGGGCAGCGGGGCACGAGCGGCGCCGGCCGTCCCCTCCTGAGCTTTGTGCGAGCAGCCGGCCGTGTTCAGCGCGAGCACGAGGGCGGCCGCGAGGCCGAAGCGCAAGTCCGTGCGATTCATTCCGTTCTCTCCTTCGACGAGGCGTCGGTGCTCTCGAGCAGGTCGTGCCCGGTCGCGAGCGCGAGCTCGCGGCGCGCGAGCTCGATCTGCATGGTGGCGAGGGTGACGTCGTGGGTGGCCTTGACCGCGGCGACCTGCGCGCGGACGAGATCGGCGGCCTCGATCGCGTGCACGCCGTAGCGGTTCTCCTCGAGCCGGAGCGACTCCTTCGCGAGCGCGAGGCCAGCCTCGGCGACCTCCTTCTGCTGCGTCGCCTCGACGAGCTCGAGGGCACGCTGCTGCACTTGCAGCTTCAGCCCCTCCTCGGCCTGACGCACCATGTGCGTCGCCTGATCGCGGCGCAGGCCCGCGGCGCGAGCCTCGTGCGCCGTCGCGCCCCACTCCCAGACGTTCCAGGAGAGCATGAGCCCGACGAACGCCTCGTCGCGGAGCATGAGATCGCCCATGCCCACGTTGCGGTTGTAGGCGGCGACGAGGTTCAGGTCGGGCGCCAGCTTCGCGCGCGCCGCCTTGGCAGCGGCGTCGGCGGCGGAGCGCTGCGCGTCGCCGCTGGCGAGCTCGGGGCGGTGGGCGAGCGCGTCGGCCTGGAGCGACTCGAGCGGGCTTCGCGCCTGTGCGCCAGCGGCGCCCTCGCAGCGGTCGCACGCGAGGGCGAGCGGCGCGACGAGCGGGCGACCCATCAGCATGTTGAGCTGCGCGCGGCTCAGCGCGACGGCCTTCTCGACCGCGACGCGGCTCTTGCGCAGCTCCTCGCGCTGCAGCTGCACCTGCAACAGGGCGTCCCTCTCGACGAGCCCGGCTGCGAGGTAATCGCGCGTCTGCTTCTCGTACGCCGCGACGGTGCGCTCGGCCTCGGCGATGGTCTCGAGCATACGGCTCGCGCTCAGGTGGCCGAAGAACGCGCGGGCCGTCTGCCCCTCGACGTCGCGCTCGGCGGCGGTCGCGTCGAAGCGCGCGGCCCTCGCCATCTCGCGACGCGCGTCGCGCCCGTAGGCGATCTGCCAGAGCTGCGCGATCGGCTGAATGGCCATCAGCGTGGCCTTGACGGTGGTCTGGTCGCGGACCGTCACCGACATCGGCGGCACCGTGAGGCCCGCCGGCGCGCCCATCTGCGCGAAGAGCGAGTTGAAGCCCGACGTGTCGAACGTGTAGCGGTTGTCCGAGTTCCAGACGAGCGCGTTGACCTCGGCCCGCAGCACGGGGAAGAAGCGCGCCGCGACCGCGCTCTGCTCCTCGTCCGCGACGTCGATGCCGCGGCGCTTCGCGCCGAGGCCGTGGTTGTTCGCGACGGCCTCGCGAAGCACCTCGGTCAGCGCGAGCGGGCGCGGGGACGCGGCCGCGGCGCGTTCGGCGGCGAGGGCCGACGACGGCGCGACGAGCAGGGCGAGGGCGAGAGCGCCGACGCGCAGCGCCGCGCGTCGGGCGCGAAGTTTCGGACGATCCACGAAGACACCTTTCCGGGCCCACGACGGCGTCGAGGCGGGCCCCTGCGACCATCAGAGCCACCGCGCGGTCAAAGGGGTCGCGGCGCACCGGAAGGCGCGATGAACCGGAGAGCGTGCACAGCGGCTCTCATGGCCGAGGTGGTGCCACCGACCCGACATGCCCTCCCGGTCGCAGGCTCCGTCGCCCTCGCCTGCGCCGTGATCGGCCTCGCGCGGTGCGATTCGGGCGCCGCCGCCCGCCCAGAACTCGCAGCGGCGCCGCGCACGGCCTCGACCGCCGTCGGCGCACCGTCTGCGCATGCAGCGCCCGCCGGGCCCATCGCGTGGGTGCCGTACGACGCCGCGCGGCTGCGCGCCGAGCGTGCGCGAGGTCGCGCCGTGCTCCTCGACTTCACCGCCGAGTGGTGCGCGGCGTGCAAAGCGAACGAGACGGCGTTCCTCGACACCGACGCGGTGCGCGCCGCGCTCGCGCGCACGGGCGTCGTCCCGATGCGAGCCGACATGACGAAGCCGAGCGCCGAATTGGATGCTCTGCTCGACGCGCTCGGTCGCGGCGGCGTCCCGACCTACGTGATCGAGCTACCCGACGGCACGCGCGACCTGCTGCCCGTCGCCGTGACCGCGAGGCTGATCGTCGAACACCTCGACGCCGCCGCCACGCGAACCGATCCGGGCGGGCTCGGCTCCCACCGCGCGTGGTGAAGCTCTTCCTGTCCGTGGTCGTCGGCGCTCTGGCTGGGTACGGCTGGCACCGGTTCGTCGGGTGCCGCACCGGCACGTGCCCGATCACCGCGAACCCCTACACCTCCACGCTGTACGGCGCGGTGATGGGGCTGCTCCTGTCGCGCGGAGCGTGACGTCGGGACGCCGGTGACCCTGACGCGCTGCACCTGGGACGGTGCGGCACGCAGGAGTCGAGAGCCACTCCGGCGGAGCGGCGGGAGCGAGCCGCGGCGAAGCGACGGAAAGGCGATGGACGCGATCCGAACGACCCGGCGCAACCCCGAGCGTGGCACCGCACGCGGAGGTCGGCCCGAGGGCGCGCTCGCTGTTCCATTGGGTCGAGCCTCGGCGCCGAAGGCGCTGGCCGTGCGATTACGATGACGTATTCGCCTTGAGCGGATGGGGCTCGGGGAGCGCTTCCGATTGCGGTGCGCCGCTGTCGACTGGCCGTGGAGGCCCCTCAGCAGTCCCGACGCCGGCGCAGCCAGAGTGTCGTTTTGTCTTGGCTGACCTCTTTCGCCGGGTTATCTCGTGTGTCTCGATCGCGCTGCGCGAGTGAAGCCAGGTCGATTCACGACGGCGCGCAGCGAGTGGGCAGGTGGCCGCGGAGTCGCGGAGAGTACGAGGAGTCAGTCCATGCGAGAGCCGCGAGCGAGATGGTTCATGGTGTACGCCTCGGCCGCTGCGCTGGCGCTGGGGGTCGTCGGCGCGCCCGGGAGCGCAACCGCGGCCGGAGTCGCGATGAACTGGAGCGTGCCGGGCTCGACTTCGGTGGGAGAGTGCGCGCCGGTCACGCTCACGGTGACCCCACA
>CAITLX010000262.1 GCA_903893335.1 uncultured delta proteobacterium
GCGTCGAGCATCTCGTCGTAGTCACGCTCGGTCATGCGATCGATCGGCGCGCCCTTCCAGATGCCGTGGTTGACGACGAGCACGTCGAGCGGGCCGAGCGTCGCCTGCACGTCGTCGACGAGCCGCGTCGCCGCGTCCCACGACCCGAGGTCGGCGGCGAACGCGGCGCCCCCGGGGCACGCGGCGAGCACCGCGTCGGCCCCCGCGCGATCGGCGCGGTAGTGCACCGCGACGCGCGCGCCGAGCGACGCGAAGAGCCGCGCGGTCGCCGCGCCGATGCCCTTGCTCGCGCCCGTCACGAGCACGACCCGTCCGTCGAACCGCATCACGTGAGCACCGCCCGTCGGTCGGAGCGCGCGCTCACGTCGGCGCGCCGCAGACGGTGCACGCGGCGGGCACCTGCTCGCGGTGGTAGATGGCGCCGCAGCGCGCGCAGGGGCGCGCGTCGTCCTCGAACGCGACGAGCTTGCCGCTCGCGCGGCAGCGCTTGCCCGCGAGCTGCGGCGGCTCGACCTTCTCGACCTTGCCCGCCGCCGCGTCGACCGCGCCGACCAGCGCGCGCTCGTCGTCGCCGAGCTGCACGCGCGCGGGGATGCGCGCGGTCGCCTCGGCGAGGACGAACGCCGCCGCCGCGCGGTGCTGCGCGAGCGCGAGCTCGACCTTGCGCCCCTCGCCCTCGAGCACGAGCGCGCCGCCCGCGAGCGCGACCCTCGTGACGTCGCACCAGGCCAGCCGCTCGGGGCGCTCGCCCGCGCGCTCGACCGCGACGCCGAGCGCTCCGGCGCGCACGGCCGGGAGCTTGTCGCCCAGCACGGCCGCGACCGAGAGCCCGACGGCGCCGAGCGCGAGCAGCCACGACGCGGCCGCGTGCGGCTCGTCGCGCATCCACTGGGCGTAGGTGCCGGCGCCCACGGCGGCCGCTCCGACGGCCGTCGCGGCGTACGCGATGCGCGCGCGCCCCGCCGCGTCGGCCGCGAACACGCGCTCGTCGATGCGCGCGCTCACGGCGTCACCATCTTCGCGAGCTCGTCGTAGAGGTGCGCGGCGCTCTTGATGCCGAGGTGGAAGTTCTCGAGGTCGAGCCACTCGTTGGGCGCGTGCGCGTTCTCGTCGGGCTGGCCGAAGCCCATGAGCAGGCAGGGCTTGCCCGTCGCGTCGGCGATCGTGCGCACGAACGGGATCGAGCCCCCCTCGCGGATGAACACCGTGGGCTTGCCCCCGAACGCCTTGGAGAAGGCGCGGCGCGCGACCTCGAACACCGGGTGCGAGGTCGGCGCGAGGTAGGGCATGCCGCCGTGCAGCGTCACGACCTCGACCTTCACGCCAGGCGGCGCGAGGCGCATCACGTGCTCGGCGAGCAGGCGGCCGATCTCGTCGGGCGTCTGGTCGGGCACGAGCCGGCAGCTGACCTTGGCGCTCGCGGTCGCGGGGATGATCGTCTTGGCGCCCTCGCCCTGGAAGCCGCTCGTCAGCCCGCACACGTCGAGCGTCGGGCGGCACCAGATGCGCTCGAGCGTCGAGAAGCCCGCCTCGCCCACCGCCGCGCGCGCGCCGCTCATCGCGAGCCAGGCAGCGTCGTCGTGGGGCAGGCTCGCGATCTCGTCCTTCTCGGGCTGCGTGAGCACGCGCACGCGGTCGTAGAAGCCCGGGATGGTGACGTGCCCGTCGTCGTCGTGCAGCCGCGCGAGGATGCGCGCGAGGGCGTTGGCCGGGTTGGCGATGCCGCCGCCGAACGACCCCGAGTGCACGTCGCCGCTCGGGCCCGAGACGTGGACCTCGAAGTAGGCCAGGCCGCGCAGGCCGACGCAGAGAGAGGGGATGCCGCGCCCGAACATCGCCGTGTCCGAGACGCAGACGTAGTCGGCGCGCAGCAGCTCCTCGTGCTCGCGCATCACGTCACCGAGGTGCTCGGAGCCGACCTCCTCCTCGCCCTCGACGATGAGCTTGAGGTTGATCGGGAGCTTGCCGCCGCCGCCGCGCAGGAAGGCCTCGATGGCCTTGAGGTGGATCCACACCTGCCCCTTGTCGTCGACGACGCCGCGGCCGTAGAGGCGGCCGTCGCGCACGGCGGGCTCGAACGGGGGCGAGACCCACTCGCCCAGCGGGTCGATCGGCTGCACGTCGTGGTGGCCGTAGACCAGCAGCGTGGGCTTGCCCGGCGCGTGGTCGAACGAGGCGAACACCGCGGGGTGGCCGCGGGTGGTGAGCACCTCGGCGCGGTCGGCGCCGAGCGCGGCGAGCGCCGCGCACAGGTGCTCGGCGTTGCGCAGCATGTCGGGCGCGTGCGCCGGCAGCGCGGAGATGGAGGGGATCTTCACCCACTCGACGAGCTCGCGCACGAAGCGCTCGCGGTGGGCGTCGATGTAACCGAGGACGTCCTGCATCGTGAACGCGTGAATACCACGGCCCCGCGGCGCCGAGGGCGCGTAGCATCGACGCCATGCGGCGCGTCGGCGTCCTCCTCGGTCTCGCGACGGCAGGCGCGGTGTTCCCCCTCGTCGGCTGGGTCATCGTGGCCGGCGGGCAGCACGAGGTCGTCGCGGCGCGCGTGTGGGGCGGCAGAGCGAGCCCCGACGGCGCGCGCACCCTGCGGCTCGAGGTGCTCGCCGGCGACGAGGGCGCGCTTCGGCCGATCCAGACGCCGCTGCGCGTGACCTCGCCCGGCGCGCGCGAGCCCGTGCGCGCGACGACGAGCGCCGACGGGACGGTCGACGTCGCGCTCGCCGCAGGCGCCACCAGCGCGCCGGGCGCGCCCCTGCGCATCGAGGGGGACCTGCCGAGGCCCTGGGCCACCGAGGGCGCGCTCGTGGTCGGCGGCGGCGCGCGCACCGGCTTCCCGCGCGAGATGCGCGGCGAGGTGACGGGCGAGCTCTGGCTGCGCGTCGCGTTGCCGCGCGGGGTGCTCGCCTCCCCGTTCCCCGGCGAGATCGTCGTCGAGGTGTCCCGGGGCGGCGTCGTGCTGCCCGCGCTCGACCGCGTCAGCCCCACCGCTCCATCCGCACGTGCCGCCACGCGCGATCCCCACCCGGTTTGGGGCGACTGGATCGGCCGCGTGAAATTCAATCTCTACAGCTTGCGCACCGGGACGCAGGAGC
>CAITLX010000263.1 GCA_903893335.1 uncultured delta proteobacterium
CGCGGGCTCGTCGGGGTCGCGCGCGAGGCCGCTGGCTCGGTCGAACCAGGCGAGCTGGGCGGCGGCCGTCGCGCCGGACGCGCCGCGGAGCGTGAGGGTCGCGAGCAGGTCGTCGTGGCCGTCGCCGTCGCGGTCGGCGGCGTCGAGCTCGACGGCGATCGGGTCGAGCCCCGCGGCGAGCGTGACGCGCACCTCTGCGTGCGCCGCGGGCTCGTGCGCGAGCGAGACGGCGGCGAGCCAGCGCCCCGCTGGGGGCCCCGCCTCGGGGCAGCCGACGTCGGCCTCGACGACGACCGTCTGACCTCCGATGCGCGCGAGCGATGCAGGCGCTGCGCACGAGGGGGCGTCGAGCGGCGCCGAGACGAGCGTGCGGGCCGCCCCGCGAGCGAAGCCCACCAGCCGCCCGCCTGACCCCGCGACGGGCGCGAGCCACGCCACGGCGTCGGGCGCGCCATCGGCGTCGAGATCGCCCGCGAGGGCGGCGACGATGCGCTCGCCGGGTGAAGGGACGATCGTGACGCCGTCGAGCGTCCAGCTCGCCGTGCCGTCGCCGGGGGCGCGCGTCGCGGGCGTCGCGCCGTGCCGCGGCGTCGTTGCGGACCCTGCGGCGGAGGGCGTGGACGCTGCGAGGTCGGCGCTCGCCGCGGGCGACGCGGCCGCGGCGTCGTACGCGTACGGCGTGTACGGGCGCTCGTGGCTGCATCCGCGCGACTGGCCTGCCGAGGCGAGCGCGAGCAGCGAGGCGAGGCCGGCTCCGCGGTGCATCTCGGGCCACGATCTACGCGCGCGGGCGCGCGGACGCCAGCCTCGGGCGCGCTCTGCTACCGTGCGCGCCGTGCGCCGCCCGCTCCTCGGTATGCTCGTCGTCGCGGCGCTCGCCGCGAGCGCGGGCCGCGCGCACGCGTCGCCCGAGAGCGACGCACGGCTCGCAGAGGCCGAGCGCGCCGAGCGCGACCTGCGCCTCGCCGACGCGCTGCAGCTCTACCGCGAGGCGCTCGCGCTCGACCTGACCTCTCCGCGTGCGCCGCGCGCGCGCGTGCGCGCCGACGAGCTCGCGTCGCGCGCCGAGGGGGGCTTCGCGCCGCTCGCGCGGCTCGAGCGGGTGCGACGCGACGCGACGCTCACGGCCTCGGCGGCGCAGATCGACGCCCTCGCGCGCGACGTGGAGGGCTTCGTGCCGGGGCGCGTGCGCACCGAGGCGCGGCTCTTCGTCGCCGCGGCGCGCGAGCGTCTCGGCGATCTCGACGGCGCCGACGTCGCGCGCACGCTCGTGGTCGCCGACCGCGACGCCGACCGCATCTCGCGCGGACTGGCGCTGCAGCAGGTCGTCACGCACCGCCTGGCGGTGGGCGACCCGCGCGGCGCCGCGCGCGTCGTCGCGCTCGCCCCCGAGGTCGCGCCGCCCGTCACGCTGCGGGTCGCGCGCGCGGTGCGGCGCGTCACGGTCGGTCGCGTCGCGGTGGGCGCGCTCGCCGCCTTCGCGTCCGTCGGCCTCGTCAACGTGGCCCGCCTCGCCTCGCGCCTCGGCGCGCGCGGCCTGCGGAGCAAGCTGGTGCGTCCGCTGCCGCTCATGTTCGCGCTGTGGGTCGCGGGCGGCGGCGCGGCGCTCGTGCACCTGTACGACGGCTCGACGGCTCGGCCGTTCGTCGCCCTCGGCGTGGGCGTCGTGCTCGCCGACCTGGCCGCGCGCGCGTGGGCGCTGGGCGGGTGGCCGCGCGTGCCGGCGTGGTCGCGCGCGGTGTCGGCTATCGTGGCCGTAGCGGCGGTCGCCTGGTGCGCCCTCGCCGTGAGCGACACCGCGTACCTCGAGAGCTTCGGACTGTGACAGACCCCCTCCGCCCCCCGACCACCGTCGATGCGCTGCCGCGCGGCGTGCGGTGCGTGCGCCCCGGTCCGGGCGCCAACTGCTCGTCCATCGGCAGCGTCATCGACGTGCTCTTCGTCGCCGGCGCCCTCGGCGGAGCGGCGCTCGTCGCGATCACCGCGGCGCTCGCGCCGCGCGCCGAGCCCGCTCCCGAAGCGCCGCCTGCGCCGAGCGAAGAGGGCGACGGCTGAAGGCTCGCGCCGCCGGCCGCGTTCAGCGGTA
>CAITLX010000264.1 GCA_903893335.1 uncultured delta proteobacterium
ATGTCGATAGGGGCTGTGGACTCTGTTGGTTTCCCCGATAACCGTTCGATTTCGAAGACTTGAAACGGCCTGGCCTGGGGACAGTCGCGGGACGAAACGGGGAGTAGTCGTGGACGGTTCGGCCCCCGGCCAGTAGCCCCCGGAAACGCCCCAACCTGTCCCCAGGGTGCTCCCCAGGTTGCGGGTCGGGGCGTGGGCGCCGAGGTCAGGCGCGTGCGTCTGCGGGCAAGACGCGCGCGAGGGAGTCGAGCAGCAGGCGCCGCGCGCGCTCGTAGGTCTTGGGACCCACCTCGCCGGCGGTGTGCGCGCGCTC
Organism: uncultured delta proteobacterium; assembly: GCA_903893335.1. Lineage (GTDB taxonomy): Bacteria > Myxococcota_A > Polyangia > Polyangiales > Polyangiaceae > CAITLX01. Next base: position 314 of record CAITLX010000264.1, read on the forward strand.
GAGGCGCGCGAGCTCGTCGAGGAGGCGCTCGCGCGCCCGCTCGAGCTCCGTCTCGTTCTCGGCGGCGGCGATGCGCCTGCCGGTCTTGCCGCGCGCGATGAAGAGGCCACCGAGCACGAGCGCGACCGAGATGCCCGAGGCGATCCAGCGGCCCGGCCCTGGCCCGGGCAGGTGGTCGAGGGTGATGCGCAGGTCGCTCGCGGCCTCGCCGGGCTTCATCTGGCGCTCGGTGATGAGCACGCGCTGACCGCGGCCGTTCTGCTGCAAGGCCGCCGCGGGGAAGCCGGGCACCTCGAGCACCATGTCGCGCGCGGCCTCGGCGATGACCCGCGCGCTCGCGACGTGCGGCGGCAGGGCCTGCACGAGGTCGACGCGCGAGCTGCCGTCGTAGGGCACCTGGAAGCGCATCTCGATGTCGTGCTGGCCGGGCGCGAAGGTGCCGCGCAGGCGCGCGCCGCGACCCTCGACCGAGTCGACGCCGACGTCGCTCATCTGCTGCTGCGAGGTCAGCGCCTTCCACCCCTTGGGCAGCTCGAACACGAGATCGTTCGGCACCCAGGTGACCGAGCCGAAGTTGTAGACCGACAGCATCTCCTCGAACTGCAGGACGTCGTCCTTCAGCTCGATGTAGACGACCGACTGCATCGCCACGAGCGCGTCGTCGATCTTCGAGGTGGTCGGGTAGACGTGCAGCCGCACGCGCTGGCCGGCGTTCGGCTCGAGGTTGAACGGGATGGCCGCGTAGCTGGCGTGCGCCGAGGCGTCGCCCGGCTGCGCGCCCACCGCGCCGCTCCACGCGATCGACACGCGGTAGGCGATGGCGCTGCCGCCGGTGAGGCCGTCGAAGCGCACCGCGCCGGTGGCGTCGCCGTGCCCCATGCGGCGCGAGCGCGACTCGCCCTTGGCGACCGAGTTCTGCAGGATGCCGAGCATCACGTCGGCGCCGGCGATGGGCTGCTCGTCCTTGTCGCGCACCTCGACGACGATCGTCCCGGCGGGGAGCGCCGGGTCGACGATGGAGGTGTTGGCCGGCACGCGCTGACCGGGCATGCCGGGGTTGTGCTGGCCCTCGGGCTGGCCGGTGGCGTCGCCGCTCGGGTCATCGGCGCCGTCGTCGTTCGCGACGGGGGGGTGGCCCGCGGGCAGCGAGCCGCGCGGCTCGGGCTGGGCCGAGGCGAGGCGAGGCGCGCCGGCGAGCGCGAGCGCGGCGAGCAGCAGCGAGACGTTCTCACGCGTCGGCACGGGGGCCTCCCATCTTGGCGCCGCAGCCCTTGCAGAAGCGGGCGTCGGGCTCGTTGTGCGTGCCGCAGCCGCCGCAGGCGGGGCGCTTGCCGCCGTCGCCCGAGGCGCGCGGGGCGCGACGCGCCGCAGCGCTGGCGGAGCCGCCGGCGAGCGCGCGCGCGACCCAGGCCTCGGCCACGGCGCGCCGGGGCTCGAGGTCGCGGTCGAGCTCCTGCAGCAGGCGCTTGGCCTGCGAGCGGTAGCGCGTCTTCAGCTCGGTGTAGTCGGCGTCGTCGAGCTTGCCGAGCGAGCGCTCGTGCTCGAGGTCCTTGAGGGCCTGGAGCACCGCGCGCTTCTGCTCCTCGGCCGCCGTCGGCGCGGCGAGCGCGAGCGCGACGTCGAGCGAGGTGGGCGCCTCGCCGACGAGCGTTCGCACGCTCGCCCAGAGCGTGCCGATGACCGCGAGCAGCACGCCGCCCGCGAGCACGAGCAGCGACGCGCCGATGTCGACGACGTACGCCGCGGCGAAGGCCGCGACGACGACGACGACCGGGCCCAGTACGGGGAGGGCGCGGGTGATGCGCTCTTCCCAGGCGTCGAGGCTCGACGCCGCGTTGTCGGTGTTGGGGTCAACCATCGAGCGCCTTCAGCTCCTCGTCGAGCTTCGCGTCCCACACGTCTGCTCCCCCGCCGCCCGCGGGCGGAGGACCGTCGCCCTCGTCGTTCTTTCGCTTCCACTTGCGCACGACGAACACCACGATGCCCGCTCCGAAGAGCGCGGCGAGCGCGGGCACGAGGTAGATGGCGCGCAGCCCGCCCTTGTTCGGCGGCACCGCGAGCGCCCCGCTGCCGTAGCGCTGCACGTAGTCGGCCTTGATGGCGTCGACGCTGACGCCGTCGCGCATCTTCGCGCGGACCTCGGCGCGCGCCTGGTCGGCCTCGCCGCAGGTGCACGTCGCGAGCGGCAGCCGCGCGCAGTCGCCGCACTCGCAGAGAAGCTGCACGAACAGCTCGCGCTCCTTCGGGTCGTCGATCTGCACCGTGCCCGCGTGCATCGACGAGGTCGACTGCGCGAAGGCGCGCGCGGGCGCGACCGCGAGCATGAAGCCGAAGACGACGACGGACGTGACCGCCCCGGCCGAGCGCAGCCACCCCGAGGCGCCCGCCTCGGCGAGCGCCGTCTCGGGCCACATCGCGATGACGGCGCCGAAGATGAGCATCATGACGCCCACCCAGATCCACGACACGAGCGGGTTGATGTGCACCTGGAAGGTGGCGACCTTCGACTCGGCGCTGACGTTGCCGACGACGACGTACACGTCGTCGCGCAGCGAGTGGATCATCGACACCTCCGTCGTGGGGGCGTCGGGCATGCGCTTGTAGATGAACTTGGCGGGGGTCGCGCGGCCGACCTGGTGGCCCGCGTCGTCGACGACCGACACGTCGGCGAAGATCATGCGCTTGCTCTGGTCGACCTCCATGCGGGGGCCGAGGTAGGTCAGCGTGTAGCGGTCGACGCGGAACGACTCGCCGGGCTTGAGCGACGTCTCCTTGTCGACGTTGAACGCCCAGCCGGTGAAGCCGACGAACATGACGACGACGCCGAGGTGCACGACGTAGCCGCCGTAGCGGTGGCGCGCGCGGCCGACCAGGCTCGCGAGCGCGGAGGCGATGCCCTCGCCGTGGGTGCGCATGCGCGCGCGCACGCCGATGGAGAACTCCTGCGTGATGACGACGGTGTTGAACGCGACGAAGAAGCTCGCGATGAGCGGCAGCACGGAGTCGATGCGCTGCAAGACGACGCCGATGGCGCCGTCGTAGATGCGCTCCTTGGCGTAGATGGCGGGCATGCCCAGCCGCGCGCCGAACACGATGTGCGCGAGCGCCAGCGAGGTGCCCGCGACCGTCGGCAGCACGAGCGCGCGGCGCATCGCCTGCACCGACGTCTTGCGCCAGCCGAGCACGGTGCCGAGCCCCATCAGCGCGAAGACCGCGAGGCCGACCGGGGGCAGCCACGCGTTGTAGAACGTGGGGCCGACGGTCGAGGGCTGGCTGAGCAGCCACTCGGAGATGCGCGGGAACACCGTCGCGACGAGGATGAAGGTGGCGATGCCGAGCAGCGCCCAGTTGTTGACGAGGAACGCCGCGTCGCGCGACCAGATGCTCTCGATGCGCCCCTCGCTGCGCAGCTTGGGCAGGCGCCACACGATGAGCCCGACGATGGCGGCGATGAGCAGCGCGAGGAAGCGCAGGAAGTAGGTGCCGATGCCCGACTGCGCGAACGAGTGCACGCTCGCGATGAGGCCCGAGCGGGTGAGGAAGGTGCCGAAGATGGTGAGCACGAACGTCAGGCAGACGAGCACGACGTTCCACACCTTCAGCATGCCGCGGCGCTCCTGCACCATCAGCGAGTGCACGTAGGCCGACGCCGTGAACCAGGGCAGGCAGGCGGCGTTCTCGACCGGGTCCCAGCCCCAGTAGCCGCCCCAGCCGAGCTCCTCGTAGGCCCAGAGCATGCCGAGCGCGTTGCCGATGGAGAGAAACAGCCAGGCGAAGAGCATCCAGTTGCGGCACGCCGCGAGCCACTCGTCGTCGAGCCGCCCGGTGATGAGCGCCGCGATCGCGAAGGCGAACGGGATCGCGCACCCGACGAAGCCCGTGTAGAGCGCCGGCGGGTGGATGATCATGTAGAAATTCTGCAGCAGCGGGTTGAGCCCCTCGCCGTCGAGGCGGGCGCCGGCCACGCTGGTCGCGAACGGGTTGGCCGCGAACGCCATCAGCACGCAGAAGAACAGCATGATGGTCATCAGCGTCGCGATGACCCAGGGCTGCAGCTCGCGGAACCGCCCGTGCATCCACCGCACGCACGCGCCGGTGTAGATGGACAGGAGGAAGAGCCACCAGAGCAGAGAGCCGTCCTGGCCGCCCCAGAGGGCCGTCAGGAGGTAGGTGGGCGTCATCGACCGGTCGCTGTAGTGCGCGACGTAGCGGATGCGGAAGTCGTGCGTGACGAACGCGTAGCCCAGGACGAGGATCGCCAGGCCGACCATCGCGATGGTGCCGTAGGCGCCGAGGCGCGCGGCCTCGAGCCAGCGCGGTCGCCCCTGGCCTGCGACGATCGAGACGGCGAGCGTGTACGCCGCCGAGATCATCACGCCGAAGAGCACGAGTTCGCCGAAAACGGGAAGGGATGTCCACATGGCGGTGCCGAGTGGCGCGCAGCCTAGCGCCATTTCGTGCCGATGCCCGCACCCAAGCGACCCTTTGCGCACGCCTGGGGCGTAGTACCCTCGCGACTCTCCGATGCCCGCGTCCGCCCCCCGCCGCCACGCCGCGCTCGCGCGCGAGATCGCCGCGCACGATCACCGCTACTACGTGCTCGACGACCCGTCCGTCTCCGACGCCGCGTACGACGCTCTCCTGCGCGAGCTTCGGGAGCTCGAGGCGGCGCACCCCGAGCTCGTCACCCCCGCCTCGCCCACCCAGCGGGTGGCCGGCGCGCCGCGCGAGGGCTTCACGCGCGTCACGCACCGCGAGCGGATGTTCTCGCTCGACAACGCCTACGCCGAGGACGCGCTCGCCGAGTTCGTCCGGCGCGTCGAGGGGGGCCTGCCGTCGGGCGAGCTCCCCGCGTTCGTCGTCGAGCCCAAGCTCGACGGCGGCAGCCTCGAGGTCGTCTACGAGGGGGGGCGGCTGGTCGAGGCCTCGACGCGCGGCGACGGCTTCGTCGGCGAGGACGTGACCGAGAACGTGCGCACCATCCGGGGCCTGCCGCTCTCCATCGCGTACGAGCCGCGCCTGACGTGCCGCGGCGAGGTGCTCATCTACCGTCGCGATCTCGAGCGCGTGAACGAGGCGCGCGTCGCCGCCGGCGAGGAGCCCTTCGCCAACCCGCGCAACGCCGCCTCGGGGAGCCTGCGCCTGCTCGACGCGCGCGAGGTGGCCCGCCGTCCGCTGCGCGTCCTGCTCTACGCCGTCGTCGAGGGGCCGTCGCTCGCCGCGACGCACCACGAGGCGCTCGCGCGGCTCGCCGAGCTCGGCCTGCCGACCCACCGCCGCGAGACGGTGGTGCACGATCTGCCCGCGATGATGGCGGCCATCGCCGCCATCGACGAGGCGCGCGCCGCCTACCCCTTCGAGACCGACGGCGCCGTGGTGAAGGTCGACGCCTTCCGCCACCAGGACATCCTCGGCGCGACCGCGAAGGTGCCGCGCTGGGCCATCGCCTACAAGTTCGCGGCCGAGCGCGCCGCGACGCGCGTGCTCGACGTCGAGGTCAACGTGGGGCGCACCGGCGCGCTCACGCCCGTCGCCGTGCTCGAGCCGGTGCAGCTCGGCGGCACCGAGGTCTCGCGCGCCTCGATGCACAACGCGGACTACGTCGCCAACCTCGACGTGCGCATCGGCGACCGCGTCACCATCGAGAAGGCGGGCGAGATCATCCCCCAGGTCGTGTCGGTCGACCTCGAGGCGCGCACGGGCGACGAGCGCCCGTTCCAGATGCCGACGCGCTGCCCGGTGTGCGACGCCGAGGCCGTGCGCGTCGAGGGGGAGGCGGCCACGCGCTGCCCCAACCGCGCCTGCCCCGGCCAGGTGAAGGCCGCGCTGCACCACTTCGCGCGCAGGTTCGCGATGGACATCGACCACCTCGGCCCCTCGCTCGTCGAGCAGCTCGTCGAGCGCGGGCTGGTGCGCGACGTCGCCGACCTCTACGACCTCGACGCCGCCGCCGTCGCGGCGCTCGAGCGCATGGCGGACAAGAGCGCGGGCAACGTCGTGCGCGAGATCGACGCGTCGCGCGCGCGCCACCTCGACCGGCTGCTCTGCGGCCTCGGCATCCCGCAGATCGGCCAGGTGGCCGCGCGTCAGCTCGCCGAGGTGGCCGGCTCGCTCGACGGGCTGCTCGCGTGGACGCCCGAGCAGGCGCGCGAGGCGATCGACGCCATCCACGGCTTCGGGCCGAAGATGGCCGACAGCGTCGTCGGCTGGCTGGTCGACGCCGACACGCGCGTGCTGCTCGAGAGGCTGCGCGCGCGCGGCGTGTCGCGCCCGCAGCCGCGCGTCGAGGCGGCCAAGGAGGGGCCGCTCGTCGGTGAGTCGTTCTGCGTGACGGGCGTGCTCACGCGCAAGCGCGACGACGTGCACGAGCTGATCCGCGCAGCCGGCGGCGAGGTGCACGACACGGTGAAGGCGGGCACGACGTTCCTCGTCATGGGCGACAAGGTCGGCAAGTCGAAGCTCGACGCCGCGAAGAAGCGCGGCACGCAGCTGGTCACCGAGCAGGAGCTGTACGCGCGGCTCGGGGTGGGGTGAGGCGGCTGGCGAGGTCGCTCGGCGCGGTCGTCATGCCCATCGGGTGAACGCGGCGAGGGCGACGCTCAGCGCATTCGCGCAAGCGAGAAGTCCGACCGTGCGCCAAGATGCTTTCGCACCGAAGCCGCGCACGAGCACCCACGTCTCGACCGCGACGTTGATCGAGACCGCGAGCAGCAGCGCGACGACCATCCCTACGTCCTCTGTCCGAGCCGGGCTCAGTCTGCCGTACAACGCGTCGGCCGTCGTGACCTCCCACAGGGCACCCAGAGAGGGCAGCGCCACGAGGCCAAGCACGGCAGAGACCCCATTCGCCACCACGGTCGCGATTGCGCTGCGTGACCACGAGGTCGCGAGAATGGCCCGCACGAACGGCCATTCGATGACGAGTCCACCCGCAATCGCGGGAAGGGCACCGAGTCGCTCTTCGACGACGAGGGCGGGCCAGACGACGTCCATCAGGTGTTCGACGCACCGCCGCGCTCTACCCACGCACGCCGAAACCTCGCCTCCCAGAGCCGTCGCTGCACCGCGTAGCCGGCGCCTGCGTTCAGCACGAGCCCGCCGGCGACGTGGCTCTGCACGCTCCGGTTGACCGCGATCGCGCGCAGCACCTCGCGCTGGAACGCCGTCAGAGGCACTGCTGGATCCCGGCGGCTGCCGCCCAAGCTGCCTGGTCGCCGTTCTGGCGCAACCGGCGCACGACGAGCGCGACGTCGGAGCGCGTGGCGAGCGGCGCCACGTCGCAGCGCGACCAGAAGCAAGACCGAAACCGCGTGAGGGCGTCGCGAGCGAGCGCGAGCGGCGGGGCCGCGCTCGAATCGTCGGTCAGCGGCGTGATCATGGCTGCCCGATTCTAGCGCGCGCGCCGCGTCGGCGCGACCCTCGGGTTGCCGGGAGGCTGCGCTACGCCGACTTGCCGCTGCCTACTGCACCGGCTCGCACGTCCAGCTCAGGCTCGGGTCGTCGAGATTGAGATCGACGAGATGAACGTCAGCGTTCGACGACTTCGGATTGGTCCACTGGGCGATGACGCGGCGCCCCCGCATGGCGAGCGGGAAGAACTCGTGAAGCGGCTCACGATCGACGCGGCACTTCGCGCCCGACGCGGGGTCGAACGTCACGAGCGAGCCGCGCTTCAGGTCCCCCAGTCGCTTCGGGTTCGGGTCGCTGCCCACTGCGGGCTCCATCCACGCGATGTTGTCGCCATCGACGACGGGCCGGAACTTCAGTCGCACGTCCCCCGGCGGATCCGTCGTGCGACGTGTCATCGTCCACGAGGGGATATCGAGCACGTAGACTTCAGATCCATTGAGCGCGCCGTACAGCGACGTCACTCCACCGCCAGTGGCGCGGTCGTCCGTGAGCGCCACTTGCGTCCGCGATGCGCTGC
>CAITLX010000265.1 GCA_903893335.1 uncultured delta proteobacterium
GCGAGCAGCGCCGCGGGGTGCAGCAGGCGCGAAGGGACGTGCTGCGACGAGAAGGCCGGCAGGTGGTGCAGCAGCGTCCAGGGCGACCAGGTGTCGAACGCGCCGAACGACAGCACGACGAAGAGGGCCGCCGCGATCCGGTACGCGCGCGCCTTGCCGTGCGCGCGCAGCAGCAGCCCCGCGGCCAGGGCGATCGTGGCGCCGACGCCGACGTACATCCCGAACTCGTGCCAGCCGTGCGCGATCGCGCCGATCCCCGCCGGAGGCCGCTTCATGCCCTGGTCGCGCGCGGTGAGCATCAGCAGCGCTTGCCCCAGGCCCGTCGTCTCGACCGACTCGACGAGGCGCGGCGCGCGGCGCATCGTGTCGAGCACCGGCAGCAGCTTCGGCGCGCCGAGCGCGATCGCGGTCGCTCCGGCGACGGCGAGCACGGCGAGGGGGCGCGCGCTGCGCCGCAGCGCCGCTTGCAGCGTGCACAGCACGACGAGCGCGAGCGCCGCGTGCGGCAGCGGGTAGATGCCGCCGACGTACACGAGCAGCGCGAGCACGGCGCCGGCGAGGTACGCGTCGCGCAGGCGCCCGGCGATCGCGCGGTCCGCGAGCCAGAGCACCCACGGCAGGTAGGCGTACTGCAGGTGCCACGCGTGGCCCGACGTCGCCTGCAGCGCCCAGCGACCGTTGAGCGCGAAGATCACCGCGACCAGCGCGCGCAGCGCCCAGCTCGAGGTGTAGCGGCCGACCAGCAGCATCGTGCCCGCGGCGGCCAGCAGCGTCGTGCCGAAGATCTCGACGCGCAGCGCGACGGGCAGCGGCGCGAAGAGGTAGAAGGGCAGGAAGGGGGAGACGAGGCTCGCGGCCCCCTCGCTGTAGCCCCACGCGGGGTATCCGCCGCAGAACCAGGGGCTCCACCACGGCCCCTCGTGGTAGCGCAGCAGCGAGAGCACGGGGAGGTAGCGGTGCGCCGCGTGCGTGTCCCAGTCGTGGATGCCGAGCGTCGTGCGATCGGCGAGCAGCGGCCGGAGCGCGGTGAAGGCGGCGAAGGCGACGACTCCGACCGCGAGCGCGGCGGCGATCCACGCGAGCGCGGATCGCGCTGCGGTCGCGGTGACGGGGCGCGCGTCCATCCTCAGCGAGGCTTCCCGAACGCCTCGACGTCGCCGAGGGCGAGGTAGCCGACGCGCTCGAGGCGGATGCGGATCTTCGCCACCGCGCGCTGCCCGCCGTCGATCTCCCACGAGCCGGGGCCGACCGAGTCGGTGCGTCGCGCGAGCTCGACGAACGGCCCGTGAAGCGTGGCGGTCTCCACGACGAAGGGGAGGCCCTCGTCGAAGTGGCCATCGGTGCGGTTGCGGATGCGGAGCGTGTCGAGGCTGATGGGGCGCGCCAGCTCGATCGTGATGGACGGGCGCGGCTCGCGCTCGGTGCGCGCGCCGATCGGGTCGTGCTTGCCGTCGACGAGCGCGGAGGGGTCGGGCGAGTCGGCGTCGCGGCTGCTCGCGGTGACCGTGGCCCCGCGGGCGCGATCGGGGGGCGCGAAGATCGTCTGGCGCGCGACCCACGCGAGGGCAGCGAGCGCGGCGACGACCGCCGCGACCCGCGCGCCGCGCTCGGCCCAGAGCCGCGCGGTGGACCGCGCCTCGACGCGCCCGCCGAGCCAGTCGACGAGATCGTCCACCGACGCGAGCCGCGCCGCGCGCTCGTCGTCCGTCCACCGGTCGAACGCGATCGGGTCGCTCTCGGCGACGGTCGAGAGCCCCTCGGCGAGCGCGTCGCGGCGCGGGTCGCCCGATCCGTCGAGCACGCTGGCCACGTAGGTCAGCGCCTCGCGCCCCGACGGCGGCGGCTCACCGGCGGCGACGGCCAGCACCGCGCCGCGCAGCGCGACGGCCTCTCGCCAGAGCGTGAACGCCGCCGGCGCAGGCCCGAGCGCGCGCGC
>CAITLX010000266.1 GCA_903893335.1 uncultured delta proteobacterium
GCTTCGGGCGATTCTGGCGCTGGCGCTCGCGCTCGGGGCAGGCGCCTGCGCGTCGGACCCGGCCGCGCGCCCCGGCGCCGGCGACGGTACGGGCAGCGACGCTGCCTCGACGCCGGTGACGTGCACCGACGGCGACGGCGACGGGTTCGGCGTCGGGTGCCCGCGCGGCAACGACTGCGACGACCACGACGCGACCGTGAGCAACCAGTGCTACGTGTGCGCGACCCACCAGGCGGGCTGCCCCTGCGCCGGCGACGGCAGCCGCGTCGCGTGCGGCAAGGTCACGTTCAAGCTCGGCAACCAGGTCGGCTGCGCCTATGGCGAGCGCACCTGCTCGGCCGGCGCGTGGGGCGAGTGCCTGCCCGAGGTCGGTGCCGCCAAGGCGATCGACGTGCGCTCGGTGCGTCCGCAGTCGCTCGGCGGCGGGAGCGTCTGCTCGGGCAACGAGTGCGACCCGTACTGCCTCCAGTTCTCCGACGTGCCGGACCCCTCGCTGTCGAACGACGCGGGCATCGTCGCGACGGAGGCCGGCCTCGCCATCGCGCCCGACGGCGGCACGCAGTGGGACGCCAACATCGACGGCCCGATGCCCGACGCGGTGAGCAGCGCGCTTCAGGACGCGGGCCTCTACCCCGACGTCGCGCCCGACGCGATCGTCTACCACGAGCTCGCGGGCGACGCGTCCGCGAGCGACCCGATGGTGGTCGCGACCGAGACCAAGACGCTCGACGTCTACTTCCTCGTCGACACCACGGGCTCGATGTCCGACGAGATCACCGCGCTCACCAACGCCATCTCGGCCGACGGCGGCATCATCGACACCATCCGCGCGGTGGTGCCCGACGCCGACTTCGGCGTGGGGCATTTCGAGGAGTTCAACCAGTCGCCGTGGAACCGCACGGGCAACGCGGTCATCCCCTACGAGCACGTGCTCTCGGTCACGTCCGACAAGGCCGCCGCCAAGAGCGCCGCCGCGTGGCTCGGGTCGAACATCCTCGGCAACACCTCGTTCCCCGAGTCGTGGGTCGATTCGCTCTACGCCATGTCGCGCACCGACGGGCTCTTCAAGTCGTCGGGCAACTGGTGGGTGGTGCCGCGCGCCTCGTGGTCCAGCCCCGAGAACGCCGAGACCGGCGCGTGCGCGGCCGACCGGTTCGGCTACCCGTGCTTCCGCCAGCTCGCGACCCCCATCACCGTCATCCTCACCGACGCGCCGAGCGAGAACGGTCCGGGCGGCACGTACGCGTACACCCACGACGCGACCTGGGGCGTCTCGGGCTCCACCTCGTGGCCCACGCCCACGTCGGTGACGGGCAACGGCACCGCAGCGGCGGCGCGCGCCATCGATCCGACCGCCTTCGCGATCTACACCGGCAGCACGTCCACGACCGGCACCGCCGACCACAACTGGACGGGCGGCACCAGCACCGAGAGCTCCTGCTACAGCAACCTCGCGTCGTCGAAGAACGTCTACTTCACGTTCACGCTGGCCGCCGCGCAGTTCGTCCACTTCGACACGTTCGAGTCGGCGTTCGACACCGTGCTCTACGTCTACCGGAGCGACGGCACGCAGCTCGCCTGCAACGACGACAACTACGTCTCGGGCACGACCTCGAGCGTCGACACCTGGCTCGACGCCGGCACGTACTACCTCGTCGTCGACGGCTACGGCTCGAGCAACGCCGGCACCTATTACCTGCACGTCAACGCGCAGACCGACGCCGCTCCGGTGGCGGTGCCGACGTACGATCAGGCGCTGGCGGCGTACAAGGCGATCGGCGGCCGCGCCATCGGCATCGAGTCGTCGGGCTTCGGCTGCGACGGTGGGTACGCCAGCTCGACGCAGAAGGACGCGAAGAAGCAGCTGCAGCAGCTCGCGCGCGACACCGGCAGCGTCAACGGCTCCACCGGCGAGCCCTACGTGTGGTCGGTCAGCCAGACCGGCGGTCCGTGCCACACGGGGGACCCGAGCCTCGCGACCGCGGTGGCCAGCGCGGTCGTCGATCTGACGAACTACACCCGCATGGACGTGACCGCGGTGGCGGCCGACGCCGACGACGCGACCGACTTCGACGGACCTCCGGGCGGAGGCGTGCAGCTGACGACCCCCAACGTCGACGACGCCACGTTCCTCGTGTCCGCCACGACGATCCCCTCGGCGGAGACCACCGCGCGCTGCGCGCAGACGCTCTCCGACCGGTTCGTGCAGTGCCTGCCGGGCACGCACGTGCAGTTCCTGCTCACGTTCCGCAACCCGGGCGTCCCCCCCTCGAACATCTCGCAGATCTTCGGCTTCTGGGTGCGGCTGCTCGGCGACGGCGTGACGCTCTTGGGCCAGTCCCCCGTCGTCATCGTCGTGCCTCCCTACAGCAGCGCGAGCTACGGCGACGGCTGGTTCACGCGCGACTACGACACCAGCACGGTGTGCCCGACGGGCACGCGCCCGGTGTGGGGCTTCTGGTCGTGGACGTCGACGACCCCGAGCGACTCGCAGATCGAGTTCAGCGTCGCCGTCGCGGCGAGCGCGGCGGAGCTCGACGCGGCTCCGCTCGACGCGCTGCAGTTCACCACGCCGCCGGGGCCGGCGGGGCTCACGGGCACTCCGGCCGTTGCGCACGCGAGCGGCACCGACACGCAGAGCGGGTCGGCGCTGGTCGACACCACGCTCGCGCTCGCGGGGCGCCAGCGCAACGCTCCGGTCATGCGCATGAAGGCGCACCTCGTCAGCTCGACCGACCACACGGCGTCGCCGCTGCTCTCGGCCTGGAACCTCGGCATCTCCTGCCAGCCGTCGCAGTGACGCGCCGCTGGCGGGGCTCGGTCCGCCGTCGCGACGCGTCAAGAGATGCGCGCCGCCCGCCGTCGTGGCGACGGGTCTAGAGCGGCGTCGCCGCGCGCCGTCGTGGCGACGGCGGGGCGCGCATTGCGCTGATTCTGCCGGCGGTTTCGGTTACCGCCGGCCCGCGGGGATCGACCCGCGCGGGCTTTCTCGGGGTGAGTGACGGGATTTGAACCCGCGACACCTGGAGCCACAATCCAGTGCTCTACCTAACTGAGCTACACCCACCGTGAAAACGGGGGCGGAGCATACCGAGCCTGACGCCAAGCGCAACCTGCGATCGGCATCTCTGCGACGCCGGGTGCCGAATTTCGTCTCGCCGCTCGCCGACGCCTGGCGTCGGCTGGCGCCGACGCGCCGATTCGCGTGCGCCCCGTGCGGCGCGGCGTTATGCGGTGCGGATGAGGCCGACGTCGTCGATCGATACGCTCGCCATCCACGCCGGCCAGGAGCCCGACCGAGTCTCGGGGGCCGTCATGCAGCCCATCGTGCTGTCGAGCACGTTCGCGCAGGACGGCCCGGGCAACCACAAGGGCTTCGACTACTCGCGCTCGGGCAACCCGACGCGCGCCGCGCTCGAGGCCTGCCTCGCGGCGCTCGAGGGGGGCACGCACGGCTACGCCTTCGCGAGCGGGTGCGCGGCGACCACGACGCTGCTGCACACGCTCGCGCCGGGCGACCACGTCGTGTCGGGCGACGACGTGTACGGCGGCACGTTTCGCATCTTCGACAAGGTGATGAAGCCGCTCGGCATCGAGGCGACGTTCGTCGACATGACCGACCCCGCGCGCATCCGCGCGGCGCTGCGCCCCTCGACGCGCATGCTCTGGCTCGAGACCCCGAGCAACCCCATGCTCCAGATCGCGGACATCGCCGCGGTCGCCGCCATCGCGCGCGAGGCGGGCGCGCGCCTCGTGGTCGACAACACCTTCGCCACGCCGGTGCTGCAGCGTCCGCTCGAGCTCGGCGCGACGGCCGTCGTGCACTCGACCACGAAGTACATCAACGGCCACTCCGACGCCGTCGGCGGCGCGGTCATCACGAGCGACGCCGCGCTCGGCGAGCGGGTGGGCTTCCTGCAGAACGCGATGGGCGCCGTGCCGAGCCCGTTCGACTGCTACCTCGTGCTGCGCGGGGTCAAGACGCTCCCGGTGCGGATGCGCCAGCACGTCGCGAGCGCGAC
>CAITLX010000267.1 GCA_903893335.1 uncultured delta proteobacterium
GCGGCGACGTTGGCGCGCAGCGCTGCGAGCGCGGGGCGGGCGTCCTCGACGAAGGTCGCGCGCGCGGCGCCGCGCGAGAGCGCCTCGATGCCGAGCGCGCCGGTGCCGGCGTAGAGGTCGAGCACGCGGGCCCCCGCGACGCCGCCGAGGATCGAGAAGAGCGCCTCGCGCACGCGATCGCCCGTCGGTCGCGTCGCGAGCCCGGCGGGAGCCGCGAGGGTGCGACCGCGGAGCGTGCCGGCGATGACGCGCAACGCGCGGGCCTCAGAACGAGACGCGGAGGTCGAGCCGCGCGCTGCCCGGCGCGGCGCTCGGCGTCACGTTCCACGCCGACGCCCTGGGGGGAGCGCTCGAGTCGGTGGCCAGCAGGTAGACGCCCGCGCCGGCGGTCGCGGCGCCGAGCCCGAGCAGCACGAACTGCAGCGTGTGCAGCGTGCTCGCCGAGTCGCAGGTGGACACGACGTCGGCCGGCGAGGAGGCCGCGACGTTGGGCGAGGTGTGCCCTGCGCGCGCCTCGGCGCACACGTCCTGGCCGGGGCGGAAGCCGCGGCGGTAGGCGTCGTAGCCGTCGTCGCTCTGCAGCGAGTGGACCTTCAGGATGGCGTAGACGCCGCCGAGGCCGAGCGCCGTGCCGACGCCGACGCCGATCCAGCCTGCCGTGCCGCGCCACGTTCCGCCGCCGTGCTCGTCGCCGGTCGGCGCGAGGGCGCGGTCGCGCTCGAAGGGGTTGGGCGGCGGCGCCACGAAGGGGTTGGGCGGCGGGGCGGCGAGCTTCGCGAGCACGAGCTGCACCGAGGTGCCCGCGCGGATGGTCACCGTGCCGGCCTCGACGGGGCCGTCGGCGGGCCGCGCCTCGACGCGGTGCTCGCCCGGCGCGAGGTCGAGCACGGCGCGCCCCTCGCGGGCGTCGCCCGCGGGCTGTCCGTCGACGAAGAGGGGCGCGGAGGCGGCGCTGGTGCGCACCGTCACGCCGCCGCGCGTCGTCGAGGGGAGGAGCTTCTGCAGCGCGGCGTCGGCGATCTTCTTGATCGCGTCGTCGGTGGGGGCGGTGAGGTTGTCGGTGAAGGTGACCTCGGTCGCGCTCGCCTCCTTGTCGCGCGTCCACAGGTGGAGGCGCGCGACGACCTCGTGGCGCCCGCGCACGCGCGCGAGCGTGCCCCACACGAAGCGGTCGGCGTGGACCTGGTCGCCGATGCGCGCCTCGCACGCGGCGTCGGGCGTCGGCGGGCACTTGAGCGCGAGCGAGAGCACCTCGAGCGCGTAGTCCCCCTCGGCGAGCGAGTAGCCGCGCATCGCGCGCAACCGGCTGCGCAGCGCCGAGGTGAGCGCCTCGGCCTGCTCCTCGGCGTCGTCGGACGAGAGGGCGAGCACGGCGACCGGGGGCGCGCCCGAGCCCTGCGGCTCGGCGTGGGCAGCGCGCGGTGCGCCCAGGACGAGGGCGAGCGGCGTGCCCAGGGCGAGGGCGAGAAGGCGCGTGCGCATCGGCGTTTCTCCGGAGGCGCGGGCTCGGCCGCGCGGGGGGGGCGCCAGCCTATCGCGGATCGGGGGCGCGTCGCACGCGCCTCGCGGCGCCGGCGGTCACCCGATCTCGAACTTGCTCCACATCGCGCGCCGCATGCGGGCGCGCTGGCGGTCGCGCCCGGTGACGATGTGCGCGACGGACCACGCGGCGATGAGCTCGCCCTCCTGGCCCAGCGCGGGCAGCACGGTCGGTCCCGCGAGGAACGTGTGCGCGATGGGGCCGCGCACCGGCTCGCCCGCGATGCCCATCCAGCCGGGTTGACCGAGCGACC
>CAITLX010000268.1 GCA_903893335.1 uncultured delta proteobacterium
ACGCCGTAGCGGCCGCGCTGCGGGCCGATGAGGTACTGCGCGTGCGCTGCGCCCGGCGCGACCCACGCGATGGGGATGCCGTCGAGCAGGACGTAGCGCAGCACGTCGCTGCCGTTGACCAGCAGGATGCCCTCGCCGGGAGCGCCGGGGGCGGTGACCGGGCCGAGGTCGAGCGGGCGGCTGCGCCACGAGGCCAGCTCGTCGCGCGTGAAGAAGATGCCCGTCGTCGAGGGGGGCAGCGCGCCGGCGGCGAAGCGCGCGGCGGGAGGCGGCGTGAGCAGCGTGCCGGCGGGCAGGTCGGTGCGCTTCTGCACCCCCACGACCTCGAACGTGATGCCGCCGCCGTGCGGCCACGCGTACTGCGCGCGCACCGGCATGCGCCCCTCGGCGCACGGCGCGACGGAGGGATCGACCGCGACCAGCTCGGTCAGCAGGCGGCAGAGCAGCGGGCCACCCTCGCCGGCCTCGGGCACCTTGGCCTGCTCGAGCGAGAGCTTGCCGGCCCCCGTCGTCACGTCGAAGCGGCGCGTGGCGAGCCCCGCGCGGTGCGGACCGTCGCTCTCGGCGCCGACCTGGGGGCGCAAGAGCGGGATGGCGTCGGCGCGGCGCTCGCCGAGCAGCGTGCGCACCGCGCCCGGCGTGAGGGTGCGGTACTGGTCGCCGTCGGGCCACACCAGCACGTGGCCGTAGCGGTCGGTGCGCGCGCGGATCTCGGTGCCCTGCGCGAGCGGCATCGCGCGCGACGCGAAGGCCACGCGCATGCGCCCGCCGTGCGAAAGATCGATCGTCCAGCGCAGGGTGGCGAGCTTGCGCGCGGCGTCGAGCCCAGCGCCGTTGACCTCGGGCGCCCGCGGGGCCGCGGGCAGGTCGGCCATGCGCCACTCGGCCTCGAGCGTGACGCCGGGCTGCTCGTGGGTGCCGAGCGGGTCGGCGTCGAGCGCGAGATCGCTGCGCGGCAGCACGGGGGGCGCGGGGGGAGGCGCGGCGTCGCTGGGCAAGAGGAGCCGCCCGGCGTCGTCGGCGAGGATGCCGACGGCGCGCGGCGATGTCGCGGCGGGGTCGGCGAGCGGCTGCGGCGCGGTCGCGAGCGGGGCGGGGAGGATGCTCGCGTTGGGGCTCGGCGCGGCGTCCTCGAGGGCGTCGTTGGCCCCGCCGCGCGCGCACGCGGCGAGCGTCAGCGCGAGGACGAGGGCGCGCTTCACGGCGCCATCCGCAGGTCGCGCACGGTGACGACCTCGGCGGCGGGCGTGGGCGGGTCGGGCAGGCACTGCGTGTCGAGCAGCACCGATTTCGCCTCGGGGTAGCGCGCCGCGAACACGTTGCAGTTGGCCGGCTCGTTGTCGAACGACGCGATGACCTCGCCGACGCGCGCGATGAGCGGCGCGAAGTCGCGCTTGAACGCCTCGTCGGGCATCGCCGCGTCGGGCTTGAGCACGAGCTCGGTGCCCGGCACGCCGATGGGGAAGCCGAGGTCGCGCAGGCTGGCGAACGAGCCGAGCCCCATGAGCGGCAGGTCGCGCCCGGTGAGGTAGACGACCGTCGCGCCTGCCTCGTGGACGGCGCGCGCCAGATCGCGCGCGCCCGGGACCTCGACGTCGTGCTTGAGGTACTCGTCGACGAAGAAGCGCTGCCGCCAGAACGAGACGGCCTCGCCGACCAGCATCGGGTCGTGCACGCCGAGCCGCCCCAGGCTCTCGCTGAAGAGGTACGCGACCTCCTCGGCCTCGGCGGCCGCGAGCTTCTCGGCGTGGTGCGGGTGGCGCTCGTTCCAGTGCGTCGAGAGCTCGCGCAGGATCGCCGCGCTGCGCGGGCGGTTGTCCATGAGCGTGCCGTCGAGGTCGAAGACGACGACCGGCGGGCCGCTGCTCGTGCGGAGGCCGGCGCGCGCGACGATGCCGCGCAGCAGGTCGTGCTGGGCGGCGGGCGGGAGGGGATCGAAGGTGGACATCGTGGCGTCGGCGGTTTTTCTAGCACGGCGCCACCCGCCTGCGCGCGGCCGTGCCCGCTCAGAGCATCGCGCCGACGAGATCGCGCGCGGCCACGCCGTGCGCCTCGCAGTAGGCGGCGAGGCCGTCCTTCACCTTCTTGGACGCGAGCGGGTCGGCGAAGTTGGCGGTGCCGACCTGCACGGCGGTCGCGCCGGCGAGCAGGAACTCGACCGCGTCGCTGGCCGTCGCGATGCCGCCGATGCCGATGATCGGGATCTTCACGGTGCGCGAGAGCTCCCACACGATGCGCAGCGCGATCGGCTTGAGCGCGGGCCCCGAGAGGCCGCCGGTGCGGTTGGCCAGCCGCGGCCGCCGCGTCTCGACGTCGATCGACAGCCCGCGCACGGTGTTGATCGCCGTCAGCGCGTCGGCGCCGGCCTCCTCGCACGCGCGCGCGACGCCCTTGAGGTCGCCCGCCTCGGG
>CAITLX010000269.1 GCA_903893335.1 uncultured delta proteobacterium
AGCCCCCGCGCGCGCGCGCCCGCCGCCGTCGAGCGCTCGGCCTCGCGCGGCGGAGAGGGGCGCGAGGTCGCGCCGGTGACGTGCGGGAGCATGACGCGGAACGAGGCTCCGCCGCCGGGCAGGTTCTGCACCTCGATGTGCCCATGGTGGGCCGTCGCGACGTCGCTGCAGATCTTGAGTCCGAGCCCGGTGCCGTGGTCGCGCGCCTTGGTCGTGAAGAACGGCGCGAAGATGGCCTGGATGCGGTCGGCGGGCACGCCGGGGCCCGTGTCCTCGACCGAGAGCACGACGCGGCGCCCCTCGACCTCGGTGCGCACCGTGACGGTGGGCGCCGGCCGCTGCGACGCCTCGCAGGCGTCGGCCGCGTTGAACACGAGGTTCAGCACCACCTGCCCGAGGCTGTGGCGCAGGCCGAGGGTCGTGCAGCCGGGCTCGCACTGCTCGACGAGCATGATGTGGCGGCGAGCGAGCGTCGCGCGCGCCATGCCGAGCGCCTCGGCGACGACCTGGGCGAGATCGACGCGCTCGGGCGCGGCCTCGCGCAGGCTGAGCCCGGAGAGCTGCGCGAGCGTGGCACGGACGCGCTCGACGGAGGCTGCGACGTCGCGGCCGAGCTCGGCGAGATCGGTGGCCACGGCCTCGACGAGCGGGCCGTTGCCGGCGAGCGTCGTCAGGTCCTCGATCAGCTTGCGCTCCTCCTCGACCTGCACCGCGAGGGCGGCGACCGGCCCTCGCAGCTCCTGCGCGACGGTCGCCGTGAGGAGACCGAGCGAGGCCATGTGGCTCGCCGCCACCCACTCGTCGCGCAGGGCAGCCTCGCGCTCGGCTCGCCGGTCGCGCTCGATCGCGAGCGCCGCGACGTGCGCCGCCGTCTCGGCGAACGAGGTCGCGGTCGCGTCGAAGGGGCGCGGGTCGCGCGCGAGCAGCACGAAGATGGCGAGGACGTCGCGCTGGTGCAGCGCGGGCACCGCCAGGAGCGACTGGAAGCCTTGCAGGGCGAGCGCGTCGCGCGCCGACGCATCGAGCGGAGCGGCGTCGATCTCGCTCCAGCCGATGGGCTTGCGGGCCTCGAGCGTGTGGCGGGCGACCTCGAGCAGCGCGGCGGTCACCGCCGACGCTCCCCCCTGCGCGGGCACGCCAGGCAGCGCGAGCGTGCCGCGGTCGGCCACGAGCTCGAGCTCCGCGCCGCCGACGCTGAACGCCGCTCCCGCGGGCGCGAGCGTCCCCGCGAGCAGCCGCTCGAGGGTCTCGCCGAGCACGCCGCCGCCCGACTCGCCGGCGAGGAAACGGGCGAGGTCGAGCAGCGCGTCTCGTTCGCGGGTGAAGCGCTCCATCGCCATCGGTCTCCGCGCGTGCACGACGCGCTCGGGGGGCGCGTTCCTTTCGGCCCGCCACTCTAGCGCCCGTCGCACCCCTTAGGACAGATTTGGAGGACGTTCACCCCGAGGCTGGCGAACGGCGTCCGCAGGGGGTACGTTTTCGAGCGTGACTGCGCGTCGGCTGTTCGCTCGACCGACCCCCCGGGGGTTGCGCGCCCACCTCGCGCGGCTGCTCGGCGCGGTGCTCGCGCTCTCGGTGCTCGCGGCGGCGCTCGTCGGCGGGCGCAGCTACTTCCGCTGCGAGGCCATGAAGGCCGCGATGCTCGAGCCCTGCTGCGCGCACGAGCAGGCAGAGCCGGGCGAGCAGGCGCAGGCGAGCGACAGCGGCCCGACGCTCGACGAGTCGACGCCGCCTTGCTGCGCCGCGCGCACGTTCGCCGGGCACCCCGGCGGGCGCGTGGCCGGCGCGCCCGACGAGCTTCAGGCGGCGCCGCTCGCGGCGGTCCTCGCGTTCGCGGCGTGCACGCTGCCGGTGACCCCGGGCCTCGCGGTCGGCGCGCTCGCGCGGGCCATCCGCGAGGGGCCACGCCGCCCCCCCGTCGTCCATACCGAGCTGCGCGTCGTCCGCTGCTGAGCGAGCCGCACGCCAGGTAGGCGCGCTCACGCGCGTGCCGCCCCGGCGTCGCACGGGCTCGTTTCGGCGGAGGCGCAGCGCGCTCCTCCGCGGTCTCGTCGGAGGCATGCGATCATGTGGACGTCCTCGATCACCCGGCGCGCAGCCGGTCTCTCTCTCCTCGCCTCGCTGCTCGCGCCGCGGGCGGCGCTCGCCGAGCCGGTGTCGGCGGAGGACGACGCCCGCCTCGCGGGGCCGATCGATCGCGCCGTCGTCGAGCGTGTGGCCGTCGCGAGGAGCCCCGCGCTGCGCGAGGCGCGCCACCTCGCGCGCGCGGCGCGGGCGACCGCGCTCGCCGATGGTGCGGCGCCGCCGCCCGAGGCGATGGCGCAGCTGTGGCAGGTGCCGCTGTCGCGACCGCTCGCGGTCGGCGACGCGCAGATGGCGATGGTGGGCCTCGCGCAGACGTTCACGCCGGCGGGGGTGCGGCCGCAGATGGAAGAGGCGCGCGGTCACGAGGCCCGCGCCCGCGACGCGGGGGTCGACGCGCGCGCGCGCGAGCTGCGCGCGGCGGTCGGGCACGCGTTCGTGGACTACGCCGAGGCGGTCGCGCGCCACCGCGCGCACGACGAGCACCACATGCTCGTCACGCGCGCC
Source organism: uncultured delta proteobacterium (assembly GCA_903893335.1). Lineage (GTDB taxonomy): Bacteria > Myxococcota_A > Polyangia > Polyangiales > Polyangiaceae > CAITLX01. The sequence continues at coordinate 2,590 of CAITLX010000269.1, forward strand.
CTCGAGGGGGCGCGGGCGCGCCAGGCGGCGGCCTCGGGCCTGGTCGACGTGGCGCAGACCGAGCTGGAGCTGGCGCGCCTCGAGGCGGACCTCGCGCGCGAGGTGGGCGCGGTCGAGGCCGCGCGCGCGCGGCTCAACGGCCTGCTGGGCCGCCCGACCGAGGCCGCGCTGGGGCCGCCGGTGGACGACGAGGCCCCCGCCGTCGCCGTCGCGGCGGACGCGGGCGTCGCCGATCGCGCCGAGGTGCGCGAGGC
>CAITLX010000270.1 GCA_903893335.1 uncultured delta proteobacterium
AGGTCGTCGGCCCGTCGCTCGCCGAGCTCGGCCTCGCGCGCCGCGACGCGCTCGCCGACGGCCCGCTGCGCGACACGCTCGCGGTCTTCGCCGAGGCGTTCGGCATCGAGGGGCTCGCGTCGTACGTGGCGACCGACTCCGCGCTCGACGCGATCGGCCTCGCCGGCGAGACGACGTCGCTCGTGCTCGGCGCCGGGACCGCGCTCCCGCTCGAGCCCCGCGACGCAGGCGCCATCGCGCGCGAGCTCTACGGGCTCGCCCGCGGCACGGGCGTGGTCACGCGCATCGGCGCGGCGCGGCTGTCCGAGCTGGTCGGAGCGGCGTGTCGCCTCGCGGAGATCGACAGCACGCTCGAGACGTCCCCCGAGACGGAGCGCGCGCTCGGGCGCGCGGTCTCGCGCCGCGCGCGCAAGCTGCTCGCCGCCCCGTGCCTCGAGCTGGTCGCCGCGCCGCCCGACCTCGTCGCCTGGATCGCGTCGGCGCAGGTCAGCCTCGCGCGCGTCGCGGTCGTCTTCGGCGGCGACGTCGCCGCTGCGATCGGCTCCACCTTCGGCATCGCGGCGACCGAGGTCGCGTCGGCCGCCCGCACCGACGAGCGCGTGCGGAGCGTCCTCGCGTTCGTGACTTCGACCGCGTTCGTCGAGCTTCGCGCTCGGTTCGGGGGTGAGCGCGCATGAGCACCTCGAGGCCCCCCTACGACCCGCGCACGGACGACTGGGCCAGCGCCATCGACGCGTGGATCGCGCAGACGCCCCCTCCCCCCGTCGCGCAGCCCCATCCCGTTCCCGTCGCCGGTCCCGCCCCAGCCGCGACCGCGGCGCCCGAGCCTTCGGTCGCGCCGCCGCCTGCTGCCATCCACCCGCCCGCGCAGCTTGCCGAGCAGGCCGCACCGCCCGATCCGTCGCCTGAAAAGGCCGCGCCGCTCGAGCCCCCTCCCGCGACGGCCGCAGCGGCCGATGAGCCCGCGCCGACGCCCTTCGACAGCGACGCGCTCTATGCCTCGCTCTTCTCCGAGGACAGCGAGCCGCCGCCGCCGGTCCGTCCGCAAGCCCCCGCGCGGCCCCCGCGGGCGAAGCCGGCGCGCCCCGTCGCGCGGCAGCCGGTCGCCGTCCCGACTCCCGAGGAGGTCTACCTCGACCTCTCGCCCGATCCGTCGATCGTCGCGCCGCGCGTCGAGCGAGCATCTCCCGCTGCGCCTCCCGAACGGCGCAAGCCCCTGCGCCCCGTCGCCTGGCGGCCCATCTCGGTCCCCGGCCCCGAGGAGGTCTACCTCGACCTCTCGCCCGATCCGTCGATCGTCGCGCCCTCCGTGGCGCACGCGCCGACCCCGCCTGAGGCTGACGCCGAGCCGTCGCCGTCGCCGTCGCCGCGCGAGGCGCTGCCCGACGCCGCCCCTGAAGACCAGGCAGAAGCGAGCGCCGCAGTGGCACCGCTCGCAGAAGCGGAAGCGACGCAGGGAGGCCTCGCAGACGCAGATGCAGCTCCGCCCGAGCCCCCCTCCGAGCTCGACGAGCTCGGTCGGGGTCAGGCCGGCATCGCGGCTGCCTGGCTCACGACGGACGCGCTCGCGCGCGCGACCCCTCGCGACCGAGCGCGCGCGCTCGTGCTCGCCGCGCAGCTCTGGGCCCGAGCGGGCGATGCGGAACACGCGCGCGCCCTGGTGTCGCACGCGCGCGCGCTCGCCCCCTCGCTCCCGCTCGTCGCGCGCGCCGCGCGCGCCTCGGCGCGCGCCGACGACGACCACGAC
>CAITLX010000271.1 GCA_903893335.1 uncultured delta proteobacterium
GCGTCGACGTGGTGGAAGTGGCGCGCGCGGCTCGTCTCGGCGAACGGCTCGCGCATCGCGGGGTCGTCGTCGTTCCAGGTGAAGGCGCCCTCGGCGCGCGCGTCGCGCGTGTAGACGAGCAGCGTCTGGTGCGTCATCGCCGGCCCGCGGCTGCGACGCGCGCCGTTGCCGGGCACCCAGATGACCTCTCCGCGAAACGCGCCGCGGCCGAAGAGCCGGTCGCACACGCCCTTGGCCTCGTGCACGGTGCGCTGGTCGAGGTGCAGCCACAGCGTGGCGTGCGGCGAGAGGCAGTCGCGCACCGCGGCGAGGCGCGGCTCGAGCATCGCGAGGAACCCCTCGATGCCACCCCACGCGTCGCCGTACGCGTCCGGCCCGCTCGCGGCGACCGCGCGGCCGCGGCGCTCGCCCGCGCGCGTGCGCGCGGTGAACCTGCCTCCGACGTTGAACGGCGGGTCGAGGTAGACGAGATCGAAGGGCCTGGCGAGCGTGCGGCAGGCGTCGATCGCGTCGCCGTGCACCAGCTCGACGGGCGTGGGCGCCTCCACGGCTCAGCGTCGCGCGGCGCGCGGGTTCGTCGCGTCGAGGGGCGCGAACAGCGCGGCGAGCAGGCTCTCGTCCCCCTCGTCGGCGCCGACGGCGGGCAGCGGCGGGAGCCACGGCCAGTACGGGCCACCCCCCTCGCAGCCGGCGAGCGCCTCCTCGGGCAGGCAAGCGCTGCGCAGGTGGAAGTGGTCGTCGTGCGGCAGGCTGTCCCTCGGCTGCTGCATCACCTGCTCGGCGCGCGAGACGAGATCGGCGTCCTCGCCGAGCGCGAGGGCGTACTCGACGATGCGCGCCTCGAGCGGCTCGCTGACGAACAGCCACTGCACGTTGGCGTCGGGCGACGCGACGAGCGAGCGCACGAGCACCCAGTTGCGCTCGAGGTCGAAGCGCACGTAGCGCGGCCCGCCCTGCGCGGGGGGCACATACGCGAGGCCGTCGGCCCCGAACCGCACGAAGCCCGGGCTCGGCAGCGGCTCGCCCCCGGGCGTCGTGACGTAGAAGAGCAGGTCGGCGTCGCGGCCGCTGCGGTGCGACGCGTGGTTGGGGATCTCGCCGCCCGAGCGCGCGCTCAGGTCGCCGATGCGCAGCGGAGGCCCGAGCGGACGCGCGGCGGCGACCTCGGCCGCCGCGTGCTCGATGGACGCGACGACGCGCGGCAGGCCCCAGTGGTGCCCGGCAGGTCGCAGCCACTCGAAGCCCGGGCCCGACCGCGGCAGCTCGAGCCCGCCGCGCAGCACGCCGCGCGTGGGGGCGCCGACGCTGCCGTGCGCGCCGGGCGTGAGGGGCGAGGGGGTGCGCGAGCAGCCGAACAGCGCGGCGCAGGCGAGCAGCGCGGCGGCGGGCCTCAAGCCTCTGCACCGAGCTCGGCGTTGACGTAGCCGGCGATGCGCCGCTCGATCGCCTTGACGGCAGCCGGCGACGCGAACGACTCGGCGAGCACGAGCTTGCCCTCGACGACGCTGACGTAGCCCTGGTCGATGAACGCGAGCAGCGCGTTCTCCAGCACCGGGCGGCAGACGGCCTCGGGGCGCTCGATCTCGCCGGCGAGGAACATGCGTTGCCCCTGCGTCAGCGCGCGCTTCGTGAGGTCCTTCTTCGTCGCGGGGGCCTTCACGAGCGTCGCGAGCTGGCGCGCGGCGACGCGGTAGCCCTCGAGGAAGGGGCGAAGGATCGAGGCGTAGGTCTCGAGCCACGCGCGCCCCGAGAGGCCGTCGTGGCCGTCGCCCGCGCGCATGTCCGTTCCCTCGACGCAGAGCTCGCCCGCTGCGGACATCTCCGCGACCGCGGCGGCGAAGTTGTCGTCGAACGAGGCGTCGGCGCGGAACATGAACTCGAACTTGAACAGGCGCGAGAGCTGGCGCACGCGCTCGGCGAGCACCGCGCGCGGGACGTTCGCCGAGACCGCGCGGCGCTCGCCCATCAGCAGCCCGGTGGCCACGAGCGCCCTCGGGACGAAGAAGTGCACGATGATGTTCTTCGAGAGGTCGAGCGCCATGCGCTTGTCGTCGGCGACCGTGTAGATGACGTCCGGGCCGGCCACGGCGTGCGCGCGCCGGGGCGCCTCGGCGTCGAGCGACTGGCCGGGCAGGTGCCCGCGCACGACGTCGGCGTCGACGAACAGCTGCGCGGCCTCGCGCAGCGCGTGCTCGTGGACGTGGCCGCTCGCGTCGGCGAGTGTGGACGAGACGCGCGCGCCCATCGACGCGAGCAGGCGCACGAAGCGCTCGGCCGACGCCACGAGCTCGGCGTGGGGCACGCCGCGCTTGGCCGTGGTGAGCAGCGCGAGCGCGACGACGGCGCCAGGCGTCACCGCGGTCACGCGGTTGATCTCGCCCATCACGCGGTGGGCCAGTCGCGTGACGAGCTCGCGCCCCTCGAGGCCGGCGCCTCCGCCGGGCGCGGCGCGGCGCACGGCGTCGAGCGTGATGGAGTCGCCGAACTGCACGTTGAGCCGGCCGTAGCGGCCGCCGAGGGCCTGCGTCCCGCGCAGCAGCCCGGCGGCGTCCTCC